>CALCJG010000411.1 GCA_937967705.1 uncultured Spirochaetia bacterium | reverse complement strand
CCTTTGTAGATCTTCACGGTCAGGGTAAAGCGGCTGCTGCGGAGCGCCTCCGATACCGCCCGGTCGCAATCTCCGGCACTCCCTTCGATCCTCTCCCGAAACTTTTTCCGGTATTCCGGAGGGAGATCAAATCTCTGCCATGAGGACGGAAGCGCGGGGATGAGCTCCCGGTCCAGATAGACGGGCAATACGGTCACGGAATGAATCTCCCGCCCGAATTTCTCCGGTTTGATGAGAAGCCCCTCCCTGGGGGTACAAGGGAAACCGGCAAGGCAGAGGATTGCCATCAGGATTGAGAGAAAACCCCGAGGTTCTCTCCCGGCATGGGGGTGTCGATAAAGGATTATAGAGTTCATCCACCTCAGCATCATCACCTCTCATTGTCAATTTCAGTCGATATGATCCCGGGGAGAGATGTCCTCGGGATCATATCACGCCGGGGGGATCGGATACCCCAACCGGTTAATCATATAATCTGAAGGAAATCGAGGCAACCGTTTTTCCTTTATCAGCGACTTAGCGATAAAGAAGACGGAATAAAAACCGTGAAAAGGCGGATAACGGGTAAGTTCGATATACCCTTCAGGGTAAGCCTTAATGAGTTTCCTGATCCGGTCTTTTCCGGTACTTTTCCGGGGTCGTGTTCATGTACTTGGCGAAGGCGCGGTTGAAGGTGCGGGTGCTCTCGAAGCCCACGGCAAAGGCGATGTCCGTCACGCTCTCCTCCGAGGAAAGGAGCCTCGCCGCCGCGTCCTGAATGCGCAGTTCGTTTATGTAGTCGCCAATGCGCATGTTTTTATAGGCGTTGAAGAGCTTGCTCAGGTTGTCAGGGTGTATCCCCACCGAGGCGGCCAGACCCTCACGGGAGATATCGTGGACATAGTTGTCGTTGATGTAATCGATCACCCTGCGGATCTTCTCCTCCGTGCTCTCGGTGATGATCCGGCGGGCGCCGGGCTCGTTTTTATCCAGTATCTGTTTTTCGAGCAGGGCGTTCTCGATGATATACGTCTCCAGCACGCTGTTCAGCAGGCCCACCTCCTCCGTAAGCCTCAGGAAACGGTAGACCAGGGCCAGGGCGGTCCCCACGAAGAGGGAAAAGGCCCCGTAATGGAATATCATACGGTCGAAGCCATAGCCGAACAGGGAAAGGGGCGTACCTGAAAATTTCGAAAGATAGACGAAACTGTCATGCATGGCGCAGCAGATGACGGTGATTCCGAAGAAGCTGAACAGCCGGGCGTAGGGGCGCTTTTTCATCAGGGCATAGACATGGCAGGAGATGTGATAAAGCCCCAAAACCGTGCAGAGAGAGATCAGGATGATCCCGTATAGAAGAGGACTCTTCTCAGCCAGAAAGAAGACGAGAACGGTCCAGACGGACAGATAAAGCCACAGGGCTATCTCCACCCCCTTCCTCCTTATCTGATAAATCCGGTGCAGGAAGATGATATGCGCCACGTTGATCGCCACCCAGGAGATGGCCACCGTCTGCAGACGGAAGTAGAAGGAGGGGAAGACGTCCCAGTAAGTGCACAGATCGAAGACGATGAAGAAACCGAAAAAGATCTGCAGGCAATAGAAGAGATATTCCTGATCCCCCGGCCGGGCGATGAAGAAAAACAGGAAAAGGATGAGCAGGAGGACGGCTATGGCGATGATGAGATAGGAATGGGTAATCAGGCCGAACTCGCCCCCCCTCCTGTCGGCCGCCCAGGCGGTATAATCCGCCAGCGCCAGCTTTCCTATCACCTCGGCGTAGACGTTGTAGCTCACCCTGACGGCTATGACGTTGCTTCCCCCGTACCGTATAAGGCGGGAGGGGATGGAATAGTGCCGGGGATGATTCCACATGGAAAACTCGTCCGGCGGGAAGGACCCCGTACTGCCGACTTTAACGCCGTTGAACCAGGTCTCGTCGGCATTGGCGATCCTGCCGAGGATCAGGCCCATGGGGATGCCTTCCCTCTCCGCGGGAACCGTAACGGTCTTCCGAAGCCAGAGGACTCCCCTGATGCCGCTCCCCTTTTTCCGGGCAAAGCCGAGCAGGCTCCCCGGGAGGCGTATCTCATCCCAGGAGGAATCGTCATGGTCCGGACGGGCGGAGGCGGCGTTATCCGCAAGGCTGATCTTCCAGGGGCCCGCCAGGGAGATTTCTCCGCCGGGGGATGCCTCCCTGTCGGACCGGGGAGAACCGCAGGAACCGACGGCAATGATTCCCGTCAGAAACATCAGGATGACGGCTCTCTTCCCTTTAAACATCGGCGATATCCTTATCTCCTCTCTTAGCTGACGGAATTTGCCCGGCTCCGGGTATCCCCGCCCGCTTGAACCCTGGTCGGGATTTTTTCAGAATGGGAGGACAAAATCAACCCCTTTTTCCAGTGGTCAATCGATACCGGCCGCGGCAGGTTTTTTTCCCTGGGCGGCGGCTTGTTCCTGACAGAAACCGGCTTTGCCTGAAGGATGCAGGGCGGCACCCTTCAGGCACTGACGGCCACAGTCGGGCTAATGCCGGTGCCGGCACGGAGGCCAATAGGCGCCGGCCTCCCGTGCTCGCCTCGCCGGCGGGGTTGGGTCTCTCGAAACTCACCGCAGTCACTCCGCTCCGTTTCGTTTAGTGCGGTTCGGTGCGGCACCCAGACGGGCATCCTGCCCGGGTGCTGCACTAGCGCCTCCTTGCGCGTCGCAGTTGAGCTAATAAGCTATCCGCCTTAGGCGGATGGTTTTAGGGTCGGGTTGCCGGACAGACAGGCTATAATGAGGGCAGATCATACAATTCCATGTGATCACTGGATTTCCCCCGAAAATCAGGACACTCAGTTAAGCTTAGAACCGATATTAAGT
>CALCJG010000410.1 GCA_937967705.1 uncultured Spirochaetia bacterium | reverse complement strand
ACGTCAGCTTCAATCCTTCACGCGCCACGGCGTCACCAACCCCGATGTGACCGGCTTACAGGACCTCATAACGGAAACGACGGGCTTTCTGCTGCGCGGTTCCAACATAAAAACCAGTTATAGCATAGATGCTGATCTGTTTCTGGTAAAAATAGACCGGGATCAGATGGGGCAGGTCATTCAAAACATCGTCATTAATGCCCGGGATGCCATGCCCGCCGGGGGCGTCCTTACAATTGAGGCACAAAACAGCCCTATCGGTCCTGGCGGGGCCCAACGCCCTTTTGTAAGAATCAGCATAACCGACGAGGGGACAGGCATCCCCCGCAGGGATCTGGACAGGATATTCGATCCATATTTTACGACCAAGGAACGGGGCAATGGGCTGGGGCTCACCATATCCTATTCCATCGTTCGACAGTACGGAGGGCATATCACGGTACGGTCCCGGGAAGGGTTCGGTACGACTTTTGAAATTCTTCTTCCCGGAGCAGAGGCGCCCGCGACCAGGAAGGAAGAAGCGCCGGTGCATCCAAAGACTTTCAGCGGATCGGTCCTCGTTATGGATGATGAGGCAATGGTTCGGGAAACCCTATCCCGCATGCTGGAAAGCCTCGGATTTAATGTCATCACCGCAGCGAACGGAGAGGAAGCCGTCGATTTGTACAAGGAAAGGATTTCCCGGGGTCAGGCATTTCAGTTCGTTGTGCTGGATCTCACCGTACCGGGAGGGATGGGCGGGGCAGAGGTTATGGAGATACTGCGGAGCGTGGATCCCGGGGTCAGAGCCGTGGTTTCCAGCGGATACTGCAACAGCCCGGTTATGAACCGCTTCAGGGAATACGGTTTCTCGGGGAGGTTATCCAAACCCTTCCGCGTTCAGGAATTGAGAAAACTATTGACTGAACTGATGGAATGAGGGTCGATCAGGCTAGAGCTCCTGGTCACTGCGTTTACTGATAAGAAGTTCGTCGGGAACCTCCTCGATCTTCTCACCGATCTGAATGGCCAGACGGCTCCCCACAACCCCGGGGCGGCACTTGAACTTCTTTCGTCCCCCGATTTTAAGAACCATATCGGAACTCAGCTTCGTGTTGGGCAGCTTGATGACGTCCCCCACGACGAGGTTCATCACCTCCTGCATGGTAATCTCCACCTCACCTATCTCCGCCACGATGGGCAGCTCCACCGTTTCCAGGCGCCCCTGGATGATGTTCATGTTCTCGTCAGTTGCGCCCTTGCGGATGCTGGAATACCAGTATTGGGCCGAAAGCTTCGAGATGACCGGCTCGATGGTGATGTAGGGGATACAGAGGTTGGTCATCCCTTCAACTTCCCCGATCTTGGTTTCCAGGGTTATGAGAACAACCATGTCATTGGGCGGTACGATCTGGGCAAACTGCGGATTGGTCTCGATGTTCCCCAGACGGGGACGCAGGTCAATGACATTGGACCATGCCTCGCGGAGATTTCCCAGGATACGGACGATGATACCCTCCATAACCGACTGCTCGATATCGGTGAGTTCACGGCTGATCTTGGTTGACTCCCCCATCCCTCCGAAGAGTTTGTCGATAATGGTAAAGGTTACCGAGGGGTCTATCTCCAGAACGGCAGATCCCTTGAGAGGATCCATGTTGATGACCGCCAGGGTGGTCGGATTGGGGATGGAACGGATGAACACCTCATAGGTAAGCTGATCCACCGAAGCCACATGCACACTCACCAGGGCCCGCAACTGGGCGGAGAGGGCCGTGGTGGTCAGACGGGCAAAGGTCTCGTGCATCATCTGAAGAGTGCGGATCTGGTCCTTGGAAAACTTGTCCGGCCTTCGGAAGTCGTATATCTTTACCTTGCGCTGCTCCTTGGCAGCGGTATAATCCGTCGTATCCACCTCTCCGGTGGATATCGCGGTCAACAGGGCATCTATTTCATCCTGTGATAGTATTTCTGTCATGGCTTTCCACCCTTGGCAACAATGGCATCAACATCGGTTATCTTCCAGTTCTCCCCATGCTTTTCCAGCGTATATTTATATTCATAGCGGAAGGAATAGCGGGGCCCGTATCGTTTCACAACAGCACGAACATAGGCTGTATTCCTGTCAGTCAGTATACTCTCTCGCAACACCTTGAAGTCAACAATATAATCCGGTCTGTCCCTTCTAAGAAATTTAATAAAATCATCCAGTATTTTCAACTTTTCCACATCATCGGCCCTGTTGTAGAGATCCACATAATCAGAATAGGCCCCGATATAGCTTTCCCTTATAATGTATTTTTCATAATTATCCCAGTCCTTCTCCTTCTCCGCAGTGAGGAACAGCATAACCGTCTCCCGGGGTGTGATCCCCTCCCGGGGTTTCACGATCCCGCTGCGACGCTTGACCCGCTCCCCCCCGTAGCTGAAGGGACTGACGGGAACATAGTGCTGGGAACGAACGATCTTAAACTTGATCACGTTTTGACTGGGTACCGCCACGCTGTTTTCCAGATCGGGAAAGAAAAAACCCTTTACCCGGTACTCCCGTCCCACCTCAAGGCGATAGAGCTTGCGCAGATCCACCTTCCGGCTGATCGTCTCGTCCGGAGCCAGTTCAATGGTGCGGGCCATCACCCCCTTGATAACACTTCTTACATCCTGGTTTCTCAAACGGTAGGGCACCAGGGTTTCAGCCTCCGTACCGCGGCTCTCGTAGACCACAGGCTGAAAAGTGAGATATTCCCCGTCATACACCCTGAAAGACTCCTTCTCGTAGGGATTATTCCGGACACACAGATTGAGGAAGACCGGTTCATCCTCCTGGAAACAGAAACGGTCGGTTGAAATATAGAGCTTGAAACCATAGCTCTTCGGTTCATCCTGCGCCCTCAGGGAGAGGGAGAAAGCCAGGATCAGTAGTGCCGCGAGAGAATATCTCAGTCTGGTCTTCATGTTTTGCTGTCACATCCTGTCATGAGAATCTACGCATTCCCGGTCTGTTCGGTAAAATGTCCGATTCGGGGAAGCCTTTCATTACCTTATTATCGGTTACTCCCGCAGGGTATCTTATCAAAATATCCTTTCTTTTCAGACACCGGTCATTTTCTTTAAGAAGGGATAATTTTACTTGAAAATTAACCCAACGCATTCTATACATTCCCTTTGTCCCGTTAACACCACTTTTTTCGAGGAAATCATGGCAAACGACATCATACATGCCCTAGTCTTTATACAGAACTGGGGTGACAACACAGACCTCATGGGTATCCTTAAGAGCAATACGAATGTTATCTCCCTCTTCCATATCATGGGCAAGAGAAGCTATCTGATCGATGCCAATTTCGACAACAAGGAGCAGGTGGAAGAATGGATCACCCGTATTAAATCCGTGAAACTGGCATCGGGCGTCCCCGCCGTACAGTCCATAGAAACGCAGAAAATCATCGAGGTTCACAAGAAGAAGGAAGACTTCAGCCTGCAGGATTACAGGAATCTTGTGGACAAGTTCCATTTTTTCGTGAAAATCGAGAATCCCCATCACGACGAGGATCTGATCGCCGTCCTTAACAGTGACCCGATCGTGCAATCCATTCTGCACGTTCAGGGCGAGTGTTCCTACATCGCCGAGGTGATTACGGACGATTACAGCAGCTACAAATCCCTGCTCAGGAAGATGAAGGATCTGCCCTCCATACAGCATCTGGAAACTCAGGAGATCATCTCTGTCATCAAATACCGGAATCAGATCCTGGACGAGAGCGGGAACCTGACGCTCCCCGAAAAAGACATCAGGGAAATGTATACGTTATAGAGGTCACTGCAAGCCATGGAGAAGAAAAACGAGGATTCCATCATAGATCCCGTACGCTATGCCACCGAAGTCGTGGGGAAAGACCCTATGGCTACCTTCCTGGGAGTAGTGGTGGAGGAGGCCCGGGAGGGATACGCTCGATGTTCCCTGACCATTCAGCCCCATTATCTCAACGCCGCGGAAAGGGCTCACGGGGTTGCGGTCCATGCCGTGGCGGACCAGGCATTTGCCGTGGCCTGTAATTCCCTGGGGACAATGGCCCTTGCCCTCAACTTCAACATCAACTACATTGCCGGGGCCCTGGACGGAGAAAAGATATTTGCCGAAGCCACTCCCATCAATACGGCCCGTAAAATCAGCGTATGGCGCATTGAGGTCCGGGGCAATGAAGACCGGCTCATCGCCTCCTGCGAGGGAGTAGCCTACCATAAATAACACAGGCCCCCAATGAACAGTGCAAAAAAAAAGAGGCTGCAGCAGCTTGCGCGGATGATGAACAAACAGTCCGCTTCCCCCCTCTACATCCTGGACAAGGTCCTGGAGATTTTCGATCTCGTCATCACCGAGGAGGAAACGACCTTCCTGCTCAATATGGGAACGGATTCCTATAACCGGCGGGCCCTTGAAGATAAGGTAAGACTTACGGAGGCCGACTTCGATCGGCTTTTCCGAAGCCTGATCAGGAAGGGAATCCTCTGGTCCTCGAAGGGTGAGGACGGAGATGACATCTATCAGATGGGCTCCATCCTCTTCGGATGGTTCGAGATATACCTCTTAAACGGCGAGGATACGCCCGAAAAAAGGGAATTTTCCCGTCTTCTCAAGGAACTGTTCCAGGAATACCGGAAGTTCAACGTCTTCCCCGTGCGCAATATCCGCAATCTTCAGATGCGCTTTTCCCGTCCCAACAAGCATATTGTCGCCATCGGAGAGCCCCTCAGGGATTCCGGAAACCGAAAAACCATAGACATCGGGGAGGAAGTGAACCGACCGGACATCTCCATCTATTATACCCACACCGTCAATGAACTCATCGACCGCTTCGGGTCCGATGACAACATAGCGGTGGGCCACTGCTTCTGCCGGCTCAGCCACAGCATGAACGGGGAAAAGTGCCACTTCGATCTGCCGATGGAATCCTGCCTTGTGATCGGAAAGTTTACCCAGCACGCGATCAAATACGGCATGGCACGTCCCATCAGCCGGGAGGAGGCCTTCAGCCTGATATCCCGTCTGCAGAAGAAGGGTGTGGTCCATCAAGTATTTCATGACCGCCAGAGCATCGATGAACCTGAAATCGCCATCTGCAACTGCTGCTGGGACTGCTGCGAGGTCCTCCGCTGCTACAACCAGGGCATCACGGGATTAAACCTGAAATGCTATTACACCGCCAATATCCAGATGGGTGATAAATGCCGAGGTTGCGGACTCTGCGTTAAATTCTGTCCCGTGGCTGCCATTGACCTCAAGGACAAGACCGTGACCCTGAACGACAGGACCTGCATCGGTTGCGGTCAATGCGTTATTCAATGCCCCCATGACGTCTTTTCCCTGCATCCCGAAGAGCGGACAGTCAAGCTTCCCCTGAAAAAGCCCGGCGATATTCGCCTCCCCTCCCGGCAGCGCAAATAATTTCTTGACATCTGCCGGATGCTGGGATAAGTAAACATCCGGCATACTGCCCAACATGCGCGCTGGGCATGCCCGCCAAGCACCTCAGGGGAAAACATATGAACCGGCTCATCAGGCCCCATTTCAGGGCTTCCTTATCGCTTTTGTGCCTTATCGGCATCCTATCGTCCTGCACCACCTTCCTGCGGGAGGATCAGGCCGAATCCCTGCATGCATACGAAAAGCCTCTCTACGTTCTGCAGAAGGATATCACTCAGGATGATTATACGCTCCATAAAAACGAGCGCATACGGATTCTGATTAAAACGGGGGATGAATACATCAAGGTTTACGGATATCCTGTAGTCTTAAAAACCCCCGAGGAGCCCCCGGAACCCATAAAGGCCAAATCCAAGAAAAAGCGGAAACATCGCCGGAAAAAAGCTGAAAAGGACGAGCAGGAAAAACTCCGGGCCCTGCTGAATGACAAGGCCTACAATGAGAAGGTCTTCCTGAAATCCAGAAGAATTCTGCTGCTGTATCTTTTCAACGAGGATTTTCAGGGCAAGGTCTACAATAAAAAAACTTTTGAGGAAAAATTCTACAGCATCATCAAACCCTATAAAGAAACTGAGGAATGAAAAAGGTATATTTATGTTTGAAGGTTTATACACAGCATTAATAACCCCCTTTCAAAACGGAAAGATCGACTTCAACGCCCTGGAAGCCATCGTGGAGGACCAGATCGCAGGGGGTGTCGACGGAATCGTGCCTATGGGCACTACAGGGGAATCCCCCACTGTCTCATTTGAGGAACATAAGGATTTCATAAAAAGGGTTGTGGGTCTCGTAAAGGGACGGGTAAAGGTGATAGCGGGGACCGGCTCCAACTCCACCGAAGAAGCCGTCTGCCTCTCCCGTTCGGCCGAGGAAAACGGCGTGGACGGTCTGCTCCTGGTGAATCCCTATTACAACAAGCCCACCCAGCGCGGACTAATTGCTCATTTCGAGAAGATCGCCAATTCCGTTTCGGTACCGGTCATTCTCTACAACATCCCCGGGAGGACCGGGATCAATTTTTTACCCGAGAGCATACAAGAGCTCCTGAATCGCACCGAGAGGGTCAAGGCCATTAAGGAGGCCACGGGGGACATATCCCAGATGATGCGCGTCATCGAGCTGTGCGGAGAACGGCTGACTCTTCTCTCAGGGGACGACAACCTCCTGCTGCCGGTTCTGTCCATAGGGGGCAAGGGGGTGATATCAGTGCTTTCCAACATCCTCCCCGCGGACGTAAAACGGGTCATTACCCTCTTCAATGAGGGGAACATCAGGGAGTCCAGATCACTCTTTTACCGTCTCCTGCCCCTCTGCCGGGCCATGTTCGTGGAGACCAATCCCATCCCCGTAAAAGCGGCGATGGCCATGGTGGGGTACTGTTCCGACGAGATGCGTCTCCCGCTCGTACCCCTTGGCGCGGAAAACCGGGACCCCCTGAAAAGGGCCCTTACAGAATACGGGGTTAAATTGAAATGAAGGCAGGAATCTGTGGCATATCAGGACGCATGGGGCAGGCCATCTTCAGACTGCTTCTGGAAAAGGGACATGATCTGACAGCGGCCTTTGACGCTGAATCCTCCGGATACATCGGCAAGAAGGCGGGACAATTCGTTCACCGGGATGACATCCCTACAGTCATCAGCCTCATAAACCCCCAATCCCTGTCTGGAACCGATACCGTAATCGACTTTTCCTCCCCCGGAGCCAGTCTCTCCCTCCTTAATGCCGCCAGAAATGCGGGTAAAGCCCTTGTAATCGGGACAACCGGTTTCAGTGACCGGGAGAAAAAACAGATTGAGGAGGCGTCATCTGTCATCCCTATCGTTTTTTCCCCCAATATGTCCGTGGGGGTCAACCTCCTTTTCAAGCTCACCGAGATGGCTTCCTCCCTGCTGCAGGACGGATATGATATCGAGGTTTTCGAGGCCCATCATAAATTCAAGAAAGACGCCCCCTCGGGAACAGCTAAAAAGCTGCTGGAAATCATCAAGGATAATGTCCCCCGCCTGAAATCGGCCCCGGAAAGAGCCGACCGTACGGGCATTCTCGGGGAAAGGCCGGGGGATGAAATCGGTGTTATGGTTATGCGGGGGGGAGATATTGTCGGAGAGCATACGGTCTTCTTTGTCGGCATGGGGGAACGGATTGAGCTGACACATCGCGCCCTGAACAGGGATAACCTGGCCCGCGGGGCCGTTTTGGCCGCAGAATTCTTACAGGGAAAACAGCCGGGGCTGTATACCATGTTTGACGTCCTGGGATTATAATAACCTCATGAAAGAAGAGGAACGTAAAGATAACCTGAGGGAGTTCGATGAGAACCCCTATGATCCGGAAAATGTCAAGCCGGAGGATATCATGCGTATCTTCTTCGTGGAAAACCTTCCCATTGTGCCCGTTGTTTCCAAACGGGGCATCCTCTTCGGTATACTGAAAAAAGAGGATGTCATCGCCGAACTGAGCGACATTGAAAGGGTCAACAGACAGAAAACTGATCAGTTCATCAATAAGCTCTCTCGAAAGATGACACTGGACGACCTTCTGCCCTATGTGGCCAATACACGGGAATTCGTCGTGATCAATCTGTTTGGAGCTGTTCAGGGCAAATGGTCCCGTATCGAGCTGCTGGAAGCGTCAGAACATCATCAACCTCAGAAAAACAGCCAAAAGGAACAGGAGAAACAGAAGGAAGAGCAGATCATGGAGTGGATGATCTATCTCATCCTGGAACACATCCCCAGAGCCCTTTATGCCATTAATGAAACAGGCAAAACCATTTTCTACAACAGCCACTTCGAAGAGCTGTACAACAGCAGAATGAACAGCGATGTCGATACACACCTTGTCGAAGCATCTCTGTCCGATCCGGATAAAAACGATCTCATCTACCGGCAGGGGAAACCGGAGGACCTGATCTTTCACAATAAGGAAATGAATTTTTTGTATGAAAAAGTCCCCATGAAGGGTCAGGAAAAAACTATCGGTTATCTTATTTACTGCGACCGCGAGTCGAATGAAAGTGCGCCTCTCCCTCTCCCACTCAGTTCCTTTAAGGGAAGACCGCTTCAGGAAATTCTTGACACAGTGGAAAGGCTTGTCATTGTGGATTCCATTAAGGAAAATGAATCCAATCTAAAAAAGGTTTCCGAAGAACTGGGCATATCCCGTTCAGCCCTGGCAAAGCGTATGACACGCCATGGTATTGATTACGAAAAAAAGATCATCGGAAAAGACGAATATTTTTCTTGACGAAATTCAAAGGAGTATTATATTTGAACGTAAGTGAATGAGCTTTTCTTTATGAAATTCTGTTCCTATTAATCCATACAGAAAGTTGATCTCATTTAAGAAGGAGAATTGTGGCTTAATTACAATCAAACACATTAACTGCAGTAATTTCATTTTACCTGAACTATACGATATACACCCAATAATATAACTAATCCTTCATTTAATATTTCTGTGTAATTAAATATATTAGCAAGACAGACTATATATCCCAAACAGCTGTACAAAACACTGATTGCCCGGTCTGAGCCAATCTGACTTGAGTAGCATGTGAGAATACCCGAAGGAATTCTGATGTAAAACTATGGAATTAATGGAATTAAGGCCATAAACACCTGATTCTCTGTGATAACCGCTTCACTTCACCACGAAATCAGCATAATAATCCATAAACCCGTAGACTAAACATAAATACTGAAACAAAGGAAATAAATTCCGAATAGATAACAGGAGCAATATGGCAAAAATATCAGGAGTCTCAAAATCAGACCCAAAAAACAAAAATTTGAATGGTGGGAACTACGAAGAGGAAAAGAAGAACAGTTCAGTGACCCCTCCCCCACCAAAAAACGGCAACGGAACCGCCCAAAAGAGCTCCAACACCACAGAAAATAGACTCGATTTAGCCGAATTGAAGTCCAAAACCATCAACGAGCTGTTAACCCTCTCTAAAAACATGGGTATCGAGGGTGTTGCGGGCCTCAAAAAGCAGGACCTGATTTTCGAGATTCTAAAAGCCCAGACCGAAAGAAACGGGCTGATTTTTTCCAGCGGTGTTCTGGAAATACTAAACGACGGATATGGTTTTCTGAGATCTCCCAATTATAATTATCTCCCCAGCCCCGATGACATCTACGTTTCCCCTTCGCAGATAAGGCTTTTTGGGCTCAGAACCGGCGATACGGTTACAGGACAAATCAGACCCCCCAAGGATAATGAGCGTTTTTACGCCCTTCTCCGTGTCGAAGCCGTCAATCACGAAAGTCCCGAGACCCTTCAGAGAAGACATTTTTTTGACAACCTGACGCCCCTCTACCCCATGGAGCGGATAGACCTGGAAACCGTGACGGAAAATGTGGACATGCGCATTTTCAACATCATAACACCCATTGGCAAGGGACAGCGAGCCCTGATAGTGGCCCCTCCCCGCACTGGAAAAACCATTCTGCTCCAGAAAATAGCCAACTCCATAACAACAAATCACCCGGATGTCGTATTGATCGTACTGCTTATAGATGAAAGGCCAGAAGAGGTAACGGACATGCAACGCTCTGTACGGGGCGAGGTCATTTCCTCCACCTTCGACGAACCTGCCCAGCGTCATGTCCAGGTAGCTGAAATGGTACTGGAAAAGGCGAAAAGGCTCGTGGAGCATAAGAAGGATGTCGTTATCCTCTTGGATTCCATAACCCGACTGGCGAGGGCTTACAACCAGGTCGTTCCCACCAGCGGAAAAATACTCTCCGGCGGTGTCGATTCCAACGCCCTCCATAAACCCAAAAGGTTCTTCGGTGCAGCCCGAAATATCGAAGAAGGCGGCAGCTTGACTATCTTGGCCACAGCCCTCATAGATACCGGAAGCCGGATGGACGAAGTTATATTTGAAGAATTTAAAGGCACCGGCAACTGTGAACTCCATCTCGACAGAAAATTAGTGGAAAGACGCATTTTTCCTGCTATAGATATTAATAAGTCCGGAACCAGAAAAGAAGAATTACTACTTGACGAGGAGGAGTTAACTAAGTTATGGGTTCTGCGTAAGGTCATTGCTGCAATGAGTCCCACAGAAGCGATGGAGCTCCTTGTGGAAAAGATGCGATCGACTAAGAATAACAAGGCCTTTTTCAAGGCTATGAACGCTTAAGCAGAAATAATTCTTTTTAGGAGACGATACATGAAATCAGGAATTCACCCTACTTATGAAGAAACCATTATCAAATGTGCCTGCGGGAACGAGATCAAAACCAGATCCACCGTCAAGGATCTTCACGTTGAAGTCTGTTCCAACTGTCATCCTTTCTATACTAAAAAACAGAAGATACTGGATAGCACAGGGCGGGTTGAGAAATTCAAGAAAAAATATAAGATTAAATAGTATTCACGACGAACAAGTGTGTAGTTATTACACATGTGAAAATTTACGCTCAGTGTAATTATTACACACTTGTTTCAATTGTACCACATTCAGTCCCTTTTCAATACCTACCGTTGGAATATCAAAGAATAAATATATCTCCTTCAATCCTCTCGAGTAATTGATTATTAGACAATTCCATTCATTCTTCCTGAAATCCCCTTATTCTTCTTACATCATTGTTTAAAGCAAACTCCTTTGGCCTTGAAAATTGACTACTTCCTATCTCACGGGACATAATCATTGGACCAAATCATCCCATTATTCTTTATTATTCGTTTTATATTATTATATGGTTACTATTCACATGTTATAACAATAAGTTTTAATTAGTAATACCGAATCACATCGTTGCGAATCGACAATGAACCTCTCAGTGACTTTTTCTAACATTACCTTATCAATCTCCATTTTTGGAACATTTATTGCTTATTAATGATTAGAGAAAAAAGGGAGGGTGTTATGAGAGCTTATTACTATGAAGACGAATTCTGTATAAATAACTACTTTTCATCAATTAATGCCATCAATTTATTGACCCCGGAAGAAGAGATAGAGCTGGCCAGGGAAAAAACAAAGGGGAATGAAGCCGCCAAGGAGAAACTGATTAATTCCAATTTGAGGCTGGTTGTCAAAATTGCAAAAAACTATACCTCTCTTGAGCCCTCCATCATTGATTTAATACAGGAAGGTAATCTTGGATTAATTCGAGCGGCAGAAAAGTTTGATCATAAAATGGGATGCCGGTTTTCAACTTATGCCTCCTACTGGATTAAGCATTATATAACAAGGTTTATAGCCAAAAGGAGCAGGACTATACGCATTCCCATAAGAAAAGGGGATCTCTTTAAAAAAATCAAAAAGGCACATGAGATTTTAACAAACGAGTTGGGCAAAGAACCTAACAGCAAAGAGATAGCAGACCTTCTTGGAATAGATAACAAATCGGTGGATGAAATCCTCGAAGTTTTTCAACCAACGGTTTCCCTTGAATACCCACTTAATGATGGGGAATTCAACCTCCTGGAAGTGGTTGAGGACGAGAAATGCATGTCCCCAGACACAGGCATCTATAAAAAGGATTTAAAGGTGGAATTAGAATCTGCACTGGCATCTTTAATGGAGAACGAGAGAAAAATACTGAGGATGAGATTCGGCTTTGATGATGATAGACCGATTACCCTGAAAGAAGTTGGAACGGAATTTGGGATATCCGCTGAGACCGTCCGTCAGATAGAAGCCAGAGCCATAAGCAAGATAAAACAGCGTTTTTCCCATTTACAGGATTACATGGAGTAATATGCGACAATCCCGAGTGGAGACACAGGATATATTCTTTCAGGGGGAAGGTTGTCTAACTTCCCCCTTTTTATTTCTTTCTTGTATAACACGATTCCTTATAAAGATACTCCACCTGTTGCTGCATGTAAAACTTCCTGCAACAGTACCAGGATCGGGCATTATCAGAGCAGAAAACAAATGCTTTGAGTTTTCAATTCTTCAAGATATTTATCTTGATTAAATTATATCCATTTTTCATCATGTATCCATTGATGATCCCTTAATGCTTATGTAGATCTTGGGTAAGTCAGGATAATTTGATACGACATAATCCATGAACTGATAATATGAATCCAGGGTAAAAACCTGTGGAATATGAACAAAAATTTAATTTTCGTCTGGCATTGAGTCTTGGTCGGGATAGAAGGCAATATATATCGTCATTGCCGTTCTTCTCCCGGCTAACGTAATAGGCAGAGAAGCCTGATTTAGGTGCTTATAAGATTATTGAGTTGCGATATTATGTACGAAAGCGACACTCATGATCTCAATCAGCTGCTGATCCCCCTGGGAAACAAGGTCGGATCCATCCAGAAGGCCAGAAACCTGATTGAAGAGATGACTCATCCCAACATTGACTGGAAGTATATTGTCACTGGCATCCGAACTTACCTCTATGACAATATCTATGAAATTTCTCCCCATCAAAAAACAGTCCTTCCCATCCTATATCACTATCTGAGGGAAGCTACCATCCGGCAGAAAGGCTCCACCCTGAGAGCCAGTGACACCTTTTTTGACCGTTACTTTTTTGTTATAAAAATTCTCGCAGAAGGCAATAACTCATTCCAGATGATGAAAGAAACCTTTGATCTCTTTGCGAGGGACTATCTCAATCTGCTCATTAATGAAAGCGAAGACGGTTTTTTTCTTGAAAACATCAATGAGCGTATTCTGTCTTACGGAAGGTTGTTTCTTAAAAGCGGTTTGCAGGATATGGACATTCTGAGTCTGGTCAACACGCTACTCCTCCAGCAATATAAGCTTTATATTAACCGTTCGATTCTCACTTCGCAGGCTGAAATCGACAGCATAAAAAGTCTGTGCCTTAAAATCAGCGATAAAACCGGTGAACTCGTCGATCTCCTGAAATCGGTTTCAGAAGAAAACTACGATTCTCAGATCAACACTCTGGAAAGAACCATATCTCTCACCCCGCCCGAGGCCTTCCAAAAAATCGACAATCTGGCGGATTTTTCACTTAACTCAAGGGTATGGGAAAGGATTTGCCTGAATATAAAAAACCTGATCGAGCAGGAAATTGTATTCGAGGATGATTCCATTCTTGAATTGCTTTCTTACCTGATACGTAAATCCCATACTGGCTCCGATGGGAATCTGCAGCTCTTTATATCCAGAACCGTCGCCTCCATCTGCACCACTCTGGTTCACCAGAACAAAATGGATCTTCTCAAGGGGTTAGTTGATCTCATCATGCCCCTTCTTCTCAGGGAAATCGAAGGCGACGGTAATTATTACTCCGCATTCGCCACAATATACAATCTGGGGAAGACAATTCTGGAATTTGGTGAAATCGGGATTATCGACCACTTCATTGATATCCTTGTTAAGGCCAAATTCTGTTTCCCCCGGTTTACCGGAATTGCTTCTGACTGGTCCGTCATCGTCAATTCAAGCCATCTCGAAAATATAAGGACATGGCTGAAACTCATTGAAATCAACCCCCCCATGATGAAAAAACTGGCGGCCAGTCTCATAGTCAATCTCAAACTGGGCGGCGTTTTCTTGAAGGACACGGATGTATTTCAGCGCGACATATCACAGCTCATGACGAGCGATTTTAGCGATGTGTTCTATCTGATAACCTCTCTAGCGGCCGTTTTTCCCGCTTTCTATCATGACATCGGTGCCACGGGAGACATACGCACATTTACGGAAAGAATCGACACCAATCATCAGATGAACGACCTGGTCCATTTCCTGCGGAAACAGGTACATGTAGAATCAAGCAGCCGCACCGTCTCCCTCATTCAGCGCGTTATGGATTTCTGGATGACCGGCGAGAAACGCCCCCTAAAAAACATGGTACCCCGGGAGGTCTATGACTACCTGAGAAGGATATTCCGGCTCATAAACCTCGACTTTGAGGATACCCCCAAACAGATCGTCGAAACGGTAAAAACCAGTTTTCCCGACCACAGTCATCTTCAATTTTGGGACTTTCTCAACGCAGTGGGGAAAAAGCCGTTAATGGAGCTTGTCAGTAAAATGGACTTCCCCGGAATATCCGAGGACGATAAAAGAGACGCCCTGGAATGTTTCCTGGAATATTACGAAACCCAGTTTCCGGCAGAAATGACAAAGATGCTCCATTACATAAAGAGCATGTTCAAGATCGACATTGAAAAGACCGCCATGTGGAAATTTCTCTATGAAATTTCCGACAACGACTTCAGGACCATTTTTGAAGATGTGAGCCGCATGGATGTCTCCCGTGTGAACGTGGAGAAATTCATCACCTTTTTGCACGTATATCGAATGATCTTTGACAAATATAATTTTTCCGACATCCGCGCCATCGACAAGCTGGAACAGTATGCCGCGGAAGATCTCTTTGCCCCGCCCGATAATTTCTTCACCGATCTTAAAGGGGCTGATCAATACAAGGCCCTGCAGGCCCTCATCAACCTGCAGCGTCAGCTGAAATACGATATACTTCTCTCCGACGTGAAATATGAACCCGTCGACACGATCGAATTCAAACGGCACATAGCCTTCGGCATCCCCTCCATGTACGGCTCCTACAAGGAAAAGAAATTCGACACACTTAAGGTTTTCTTCCAGAGCAATCTGATCCGCGCGCGCCTGTTTGAAAACATTGTTGAACAGCTCAACATTTTCCCACATGAAAAAATCGACTACGATGTTCTGAAGAAGGTTATCTCGCTCTTTTACAGCGCTTTTGAAATCGACGGACTAGCCAATCACGAACTTCAATCCATCACAAGCCTTCTGGATACCCCAAATCTGAAGATCTCCCAGCTGCGTGACGTGGCCAATTACCTCATTTCCGTCCACGGAGAAATATCCGACCAGTTTAACGAGACCTACAAATATGTATGCAAAGAGGCCATCAACAACATAGGTATCGAGAAAATCACCGAAAACCTCCAGATGCAGCATATCAAACAGAGTATCGAATCCATCATCGACCGATTCTTACGAAATCAGATCATGCAATCGCCCCTGCTGCAGCTCTTTGACAATCTATGCCTGCGCCTCAAAGATTTTCTTAATAACGAGCTCAATCTCAGGGGAGACATCATCTGCCTGAATCATCGGGATATCCGACGGCGCAAGGAACCTCTGATACACACGATCGAGAAAAGCCCTGACCAATCCGATACGATTATTCCACTAGGCTCTGTAGGAGGGAAAGCCCAGGGCCTCATCCTTTCAACAAATCTGGAGGGTATCAATGTACCCCAGGGTGCCGTTCTTTCCTCAGAGCTCTACAAACGCGTTAGGGACGGCAATCTCAACAACCCTCGATTCCAGCGTAAATTCATGTATGGTTTAAAGGTTTACGTTGATAACCTATCAGGGGGACGCTTTGCGAATCCGAACAATCCCGTCCTTCTCTCAGTAAGGAGCGGCGCAGTGTTCTCGATGCCCGGCGTCATGGATACCATCACCAATATCGGTGTAACACCTGAAATTATAGAATCCCTTTCCCGATTCGATCCCTGGTTTGCCTACGATTGCTACCGCCGTCTCATACATGATTTTGCCATTTCTTACTACGGGATGGACCGGCATCCCTTCGAAAAACTCATGTCTGACGCCAAAGACGAAGCCCGTGTGGACCTGAAGGAAAAACTGACCGGCAAGCAGATGGAGATTTTAACGAAAAAGTACCGGTATAAGATAAACCGAGAAGGATATTCCGTTCCCAAAGATCCTTACGAACAGCTTTTTCATGCCATCCTAGCTGTCTTCAAGTCCTGGGATTCACCGGTTGCAAAAAAGTACCGCGAATTCGTAAACATCTCCGACGAATGGGGAACGTTCGTAATCATCCAACGCATGGTTTTCGGCAATCTGTCCCCCAACTGTATTACCGGGGTAGTCCAGAGTCATTATGTAGGATATAACAACATCGGTCTCTTCGGCGAGTACAAGACAAGGGCCCAGGGACATGACATTGTCAGTGGCGTTGCCAAGGTCTTCCCCATAAGTGAGGCACAGCGGAAGAAGTATAAAAGCTCCAGCCAGTACATGTCTCTGGAAACCATCAACCCTCCCATATACTCCAAGATCTACGAAGCAGTAAAAAAAATACGCACACGCTGGGGCAATGACATTGAAATGGAGTTCACAATTGAAAACGACGTCCTGTATATTCTACAAATAAGAGGCATGACCAATCATATATTCGAAATTGAAGAACTGGAAGAAACACCCATTGAGCTCGAGAAGTATCTTTTGGGTCAGGGAATAGCTGCATCCGGCGGAGCTGTTTCAGGACGAGCGGTTTTTGCAATCGACCGAATCGACATGATTCGGGAGAGATTTCCGAGCGATAAAATCATCCTGATCCGTCCGGAAACCAACCCTGAAGACGTTGTCGGACTAAAAAAATCCGACGGTATACTCACCTCAGTGGGAGGGATGACCTCTCATGCGGTTCTTCAGATGCGCCGGCTGGAAAAGTCCGGGGTGAGCGATTTTTCCGCCATGAAGATCGAAGAGGCGGAAAACATGGCATTCGTCACCAGGGAATCTCATGAAAAGGGCAAATTTATAATTCGTGAAGGAGACTTCATTACGATTGACGGCAACACAGGTCATGTCTATCTTGGATGGCACAAAACCATGAAGAAATAATTTACTATTATGCGTTTCGGAGGTGATATATGAGCGGTACAGTTTCACCAAAATCCCCCGTCGGTGTATGCGGAATCGGCAGAATAGGCAAACTGCTGGTATGGGCTATTTCATCTAACTACGATCATGATCAGATTGTTATCTCTACCGGCAGGAAAACCGGGACTTCCCTGGAGGACCTGGCAACCTATTTCTCCTACGACTCCACCTACGGACCATACGCTAAATTCTGTTTCGGATTCAACAGGGAGAAAGCGATTGAAATCAGGAATGATGCTGTTTACCTGAATGGCAAGAAACTCGTCTGGTTGCATGACGCCGCTCACCGCACTCCGGGCAGCATCCCCTGGTCCGATCATGGGGTAGATATCGTTTTCGATACGACGGGTAAAATGACCGATCCCACCGTTAACGACGCCAATTCGCTGAGGGGTCATTTGAACCATGCCAAGAAGGTTGTGCTCTCTGCACCCTTCAAAATCAAGAAGAAGGGAACTCCCATCCCAGACGACGCCTTTACCCTTGTGGGAGGTGTTAATCTTGATAAATACGATTCCTCCACGCATCATGTTCTATCAAACGCATCCTGCACAACAAACTGCTGCGCCCCTCCCATAAAGGCGCTGGTGGATCATTTTGGCGACCGGTTCATATCCTATTCCCTCACAACCGTACACGCATCTACGAACTCCCAGAGCGTGCTGGACAACCTTCCCAAGGAGGGCGACAAGGATACCCGCAAGAGAAGGAGCATACTCAACAACATGATCCCAACATCCACCGGGGCCGCCAACGCCGTTATCGAGGTTATACCCGAAATCCGCGAGCTGGGAATCGGCTCTCAGGCCTCCTCTATAAGGGTTCCCACAAATACAGCATCCATCGTCATCCTGGACATATCCCTGCTGGGGGAATATGATGACGACTATATGCATAATATTTTCCGAAAATACTCGGAAAAATACCCGAAGGTTATGAGGTACTCCAGTGATCAGCTGGTCAGTGCTGACATCATCGGAAGCACCTATTCTACGATCTATGACGCCCCCTTTACGCACCGGAGGACATCAAAAAGATCCGATCAGTATTACACTATGGTTGACTTAAACTTCTGGTATGATAACGAATTTGGATATGTCTCCTCCCTTCTCAGACTATACGAGCATATGTGCGGTCTCTGATAAAGGGCAAATTCTTTATAATTCGTGAATTGCAAAAATCTCTTCATCCCTCCCCCGTCATAAACGGGGGAATTTTTTTGGATATAATCATGATTGACGCCTAACCTGAGGAATCATGTAACCTCCGATCCCGGTCGCAGGAGAATGGCGGCTAACCCGATATTCCGAACGATCATCCATTCCTAACATCATGACCGCTCGGGCAGGAAGGACTGTGCCTGACACCGCACCCAGCAATCCCTCCCCTATCTTCATCCCTTTGACCATACCCGACGGATAATCGCCTCACTTTTTTCATAGAGGGAGCAATCGGACTGCTCCCGGGCTCTTTCTATATACCTCAACGCCCCCTGATAATCCCCCGCCCTGTAGGCACATTTTGCCATCAGATAGAGTAACCTGTCAAATCCCGGGTCATGATGATACCCTGTTTTGAGGGCATTGATAGCATTGGAATAATCCTTCTTCTTTTTGAACAAATTAGAAAGTGTGATGTAGGCATAGACGAATTTGGGATTAAGCCTGAGGGTAGTCTTCAAACACAACTCGGCTTTCTCATACTCCCGGGCCCTGATCCATTCCAGGGCCATATCGTAATTGTCCTCCGCTTCAATCATATCGTACTGTTTCATAGCATACACACCTTGCTTTATGAACATTCAATTACATTATATCTCCCGGCATGGCAATCAAAAAACCTTTATGCACAATTCCCCCACCCCTCTTCATAAACCTGATACCAAAATAATAAAAAAATTCCATCGAAAAGCTTTACAAAAGATCACCTGGACTTAATAATTATTAACATGATCACGTTCAAAACGCCTCTGTTTAAACGGATTCTTCTCGTTTCCATTCTGATTATGCTAGATCTCTCCGGGAACGGGCAGCCTCTCGTCGAAACAGTGAGAAAGGATGATACATTAATCGCCCCCGGGCTGGGAGCGGAAGGAATCATTCTAGGCGATTACACAGCCAACCTCATCAGCGTGAAAGGTTATCCCAGCAGAATTGCTCAGTTTAAAACCAACAGGGAAGTATTTGAGGATGTCTTTCGGCAGAAGGGGCCGGTAAAGATTTATTTTCAAAAAATCTACTATTATGAAAAAAACCGCTTCATGTTGTTCATAGGAGAAAACCGAGTAGCTGCTATCGCCGGGATGAACAATTACCGGATAACCTCAGATGCCATCAATCTGGGCAATGGTCTCGACTATTTCGTTTTCAGTTACGGGAATTCCGGCGCTGTGACATTGAAGAAAGGTAAAAACCGGCTGATTGTCTATCCCTACAGCGGGATTGCGCTGGCTGACGACAATGGGGACAATAAAATCGAACTCTATCTGATATTCCCGCCGGCAAAAGGCAAAGCAAGCCCATAAGTCCTTTCAGGGGTGATTGGCATAAAGGGGATACTCTCTGATCTCCGGATATTTTTCCCCTCTGTCCTCCCGCGCCCATTCCAGCTCCGGGAAGGGATTCTTAAACTGCCACCCGGTCTCTCCCGATTTACGGAAATGCTCCAGTCTGCGAATGGAAATTTCCGCGTAAACCGGATCGATATCCATCGTAAAGCAGCGACAACCCCGCCTCTCCGCGGCGATAAGAGTCGTGCCGGCATGAGAAAAGAAATCCAGCACCATATCTCCATCCCGGGCCCCGGCCGCGATGATCCTGTCGATAGCCTTAAGGGGTTTCTGTGCATAGCAGCCGGGAACATTTTCCTCCATACGGTAAAAGACCTGTTGAATATCCACCCAGACGTTACCGGCCCGGATGTATTCGGACCTGCTCCGCTCCAGATTATCCGTTATCTGCCCATTAACTTTCTTGTAATACCCCCTGAGAATCTTGGGGATATCTGTATATTCTGCCTCGACATTGAAACAGGGGTTGCCCCTTACATAATAGAGTAGCTCCTGGCGCACCGCCATCCAGTTCTTCTGTGTCCCATATCCCCGCTGATTACGCATGGTGATGAAGCTTCTGGCCTTCAGCTCTTTGAAATCCCTCATCATCACCATAAAATCCGGAAGCGGCTGAAATCCTTCATTCTGATCCGCTCCCAGCCATATGTAGATCTGAGCATCCCTGCTCAGCGCCATAAGTGTATTCCTCACCCACTGCCTGCACCACACGAGGTATTCCTCAAGGGATGTCTTGCCGAGATTGTGAGTGTTGGCATTACCGACAGCAAGGTTGTAAGGCGGGTCCTGTACAGCCAGGACGGCATGCTCCCCTTTCATGAGGTAATGCACCTGTTCCTCATCAGAGGCGCTCAGGCACCCGACACGGTGCCCTGTATGCGCATCCTCCCATACCTCCCCCGGCTTCAACCTGCAGTAAGGGAGAATTTTTTTTCTCAAATCATGATTGCTGTCTATGCGAGGCAGACTTTCTTTACCCATGGCCCATTAATGCGACATAATCCAGATTTTCTCCTATTATGTATAATATTAATTTATTGTCAACTAATTATTTAATTTACAGCCCTGGGTTCATTAATATAGTGTGATCGTTGTTGACAAGATATAATGAACATGTCGAATACCCTTGGATTGTTTTACACTGCAATAATCATGAAAAGGGTGATGACTCGTATTGATATATCCTTTCAGAAGGGAGCGTTACATGCACGAGCTTTCAATAATGGGAAACATCCTGGATATCGTCCTTGAGTATGCCGGACGATACAATGCCCATAAAGTGACAAAAATTAATCTTACCGTGGGTGAGCTCTCCGACCTCATACCGGAATGGATGCAGACCTATTTTGACTTCGTAAGCAAAGACACTATAGCCGACAAAGCCGAGCTGGTTATCGATAAAGTGCCTGCGATCATCAAATGTCTTTCCTGCAGCCATGAATATGCCATGAATCGGGACAACTGGCAATTCATGTGTCCCAAATGCGATTCTGCCGAGATCGAAATCCTTTCCGGAAAAGAGTTTACCGTAAAAAGCATAGAGATCGATTAAAATGAATAAAATAACCGTAGGTATAATTACTGTAAGCGATCGCTCTTCCAGAGGAGAACGGGATGATTTGTCCGGTCCGGAAATCAGGCTCTGGGCCCAGAAACACGATTTTCGGATAAGCCGGGAAACCGTGATTCCCGACGAACGGGAAACCATCAAGGATGCCCTGAGAACGATGAGCGATGAAGGAATAGACCTGATCCTCACCACCGGAGGAACAGGATTCGCGCCACGGGATGTCACCCCTGAAGCGACACTGGACGTTCTGGATAAGATTGCTCCAGGTTTTGCAGAAGCCATGAGGCATAAATCCCTGGCCATCACTCCTCATGCCATGCTGTCCCGTGCTGTCTCAGGCATACGGAAAAAGTCTCTGATTATTAACCTCCCCGGAAGCCCTAAAGCGGTAAGGGAAAATCTTATGTTTATTGAAACTGCCATTCCTCACGCCCTGGAATTGATAAAAAGCCAGATATCCGACTGTTCTGAGTCTTCCTCCTGATTTCAAATTTCAGAATTGTTTTAAGGCATTATTGACATATTTATCCATAAATTAATGAAATTTATCCGTTCAAATCCGATATATATAAGAAAGATGTATTACGGTTCCTAAAACCATCATGCTTGAAGAATGAGAAGACTTCACAAAAATATCGCTACTCTGGTACTGGGATGCTGTCTCTATGCCCTGACACCAGTCTCACCCCTCACGGCCGGACCCTTCATTAAAATCAACGGAATTGAACCCGAAAGCGATTCTCACGGAATTAAAGTATCCCTTTCCGTAAAAAACAGCGACAACACGAATATTGACGATCTCAATGAGGACAATCTTTCCCTCTTCGAGGACGGCTACAAGGTCAACTACGTCAAGGTTCTCAACATATCCGACACCGCAGACTTTCTCTATCTGGTGTTTTCCCTGGATTCCAGCAGGAGCATGAACCGCCCCCTTATCGTTAAACTCAAGAGAGCCGCCAGGGATCTGGTTAACTCGGCCAACCCACGGGACAAGATCGCCATCTACCGCTTCAACAGCGATATCATTCTGATGAACAATTTCACCAACAGCAGATCAGAGCTTTTAAGCAATATCGACAAAATCGAAACACACGGCAAACAGACACTGCTCTACAACTCTATCTATGACTCTGTCGATCTGATCAGCAGGGAAACTGGAACACGCAAGGCAGTCATCGTCTTCACCGACGGGAAGGATGAAGGTAGCAGTGTAAGACCCCAGGATATAATATCCTTTGCCGTTGAAAAAAGCACACCCATATATTTCATCTGCTTGAAAAAAACACCCGCCATCATTGCCCTCTCACGAATAGCAAAATTAACCGGGGGCAAACTCATCTACAACCCGTCACCGGAACATATCACCGGAATGTATAAAACCATTTTAAAGCACATCAAGAATCAATATATAATAAAATACCAATCAGGATTAAAGCCTGATGGAAAGAAACATCAGATTGAAGTACGGCTGAAATATGATACCTTACGGGACAGGGACATCAGCTATTTCCATTTTGGGAAAAAAGGCTGGAACTTACAACTCCCCGGGATCATGGAAATCATCCTGATTCTCCTCATTCTTGTGCTGATCGCGCTGATTGTTGTAATCGTTCTCTTCCTCCTTAGGGGGCCGGATAGAAGTCTGATGAAAAAGGAATCCCAGATCGACAGGGCCCAGAATATACCTCTCGACTATCTACACTCCATAGACACAGATGAACAGGAGCGGATATCCAAGCAGGATACCTTCTCACTCAAGAATCCCGATTATGCCTATACCAGAGCCTGGCTTGTGCAGAAGGACGGCCCCGAGATCGGGAAAAAATTCCCGATATACTGGGACGAAGTGACCCTAGGCAGGGATGAACAAAACACCATTGTTATAAAGGACACTGCCGTATCTCCATCCCATAGCAAGATCAAACGCATCAAAGACACCTATATGCTTTTTGACCTCGTCTCGGACAATGGCACCTTCCTCAACGGAAATAAGCTCTTAAGACCCAAAGGGCTTTATGATTGGGATGAGATAAAAATCGGAAGGACACTTTTCCTTTTTCGCGGCAGCAAGTCAAACTCCTGACAAATTGCAGAGACATCAACAATTGATTAAGGTACAAAAATTCTGTTTGCATTAAATCCCTCACCCCGTATAGTTTAGCTTAATACTTGAGCTCCCTGCTCTTGGTGAAACATATCACTCTCATTGATGACTGTCTTGTACACATAAAACCCTGAAGGAGAACTGAAATGGCGATTTCCAATTACATCAATGCTTCAATTGAACGTTCATCCTGGATAAGGAAGATGTTCGAAGAAGGAGCTCTCTTGAAAAGTAAATACGGTGAGGAAAACGTTTTCGATTTCAGTCTCGGTAACCCCGACCTGGACCCTCCCTCACAATTCCTGGATGTGCTTATGGAATTCATTAAATCTCCTGTAAAAGGCAATCACGGATATATGCCCAATGCTGGATATCCCGATGTCTGCCAGGCTATCGCAAAAAAGGTCTCATCCGATCATGATGTAACAATGCCGGGCGGTCACATCGTCATGACCTGCGGCGCTGCCGGTGGGTTGAATGTCATCTTTAAAACCCTCCTCAACCCGGGTGATGAGGTGATTGTCCCCAAACCCTATTTCGTCGAATACGGTTTTTATATCGAAAACCATCAGGGTAAAATGATTCTTGCTGAAACGAATGAAGATTTTGGGCTT
>CALCJG010000409.1 GCA_937967705.1 uncultured Spirochaetia bacterium | reverse complement strand
TATCTTCTTCTGCTTGGGGCTGTATGTCAGATCCAAAAGCGCCTCTCAGGAATAGATTCAATGGGGGTAATGCTTTTCATCCGGCCAAAAAATTCAAGAAGATTTTTACCCGGCACCCCGTCCCCGCCCCGCCTTTTTCCCCTTCCCCCTCATTACCTTCTTGACTTTCCTCCCGATAACCCGAGAATAGGGCCATTCCAGTTTCCGAGGGCGCCCATGAAGAAGATCGGCATCATCATAAACCCCCACGCCAAGAAGAACCGCAGAATGAAGGTCAACCCGGTTCACCTCTATCGGGAGCTGGGGAGCGATTTCGTCGATGTGAGGGCCACCCAGAGCCTGGACGAGGTCTTTCATGTGGCGGAGGAGTTCCAGAAGGCAGGCGTGGATTACCTCGGCATCTGCGGGGGAGACGGAACCGTGCATCATGTGATCTCCCGCTTTCATCAGGTTTACAAAAACAGCGCCCTGCCCCCGGTGGTACTCCTCAAGGGAGGCACCATGGACACCGTATCCCGCACGATCAGCCTCAAGGGCAAGGGACCGGAGATATTGACAAGGCTGATCGATCTTCTCAAGAAGGGCCAGTTCCCCAAGCTCTACACCCGCGACACCATTCTGGTGGAGGACAAGATCGGATTTCTCTTCGGCCTGGGCATCACCTCCAATTTCCTGAGGGAATACTACCGCGGCGGCGACACCGGGCCGGTCAAGGCGGTCAAGGTGGCGGTCGGGGGCATAGTCAAGGGGATATTCAACCGGAATAACGAGGGGCTTTTCGAGCGTTACAACCTGCGCGTGGTGGTGGACGGGAAGGAGCTCTGGTTCAACAACTTCCTGGGAGTGCTGGCAGCCACGGTGGAATCGGTGGGCATAGGCTTCAAACCCCTCTACCGGGCCCTGGAGAAGGACAACACCTTCCACGTCATCGCCACGGGCATACGACCCTACCGCCTGGCCCTGCAGGTGTTACGAATCAAAAGCGGCAAACCCCTCCGGGACAGGAATCATTTCGACGACATCGCCTCGGAGATACGGGCCCTGGGACAGGGCAAGATTCAATACATGATCGACGGCGACCTCTACGAGGTCATGGGTGAGCTCAAGGTGCAGGCGGGCCCCCGCATTCAACTGGTCTACGTTTAGGAGGCAATCATGTTCGGCATAAAACGGAGGAGAGAAGTCGGCATCATCATCAACCCGGCAGCCGCCAGAAACGGCGATGCGGGCAACGTCGCCCGGCGTTACGAAACCATCGCAAGGTCCCTGCGGCCCGTCGTCTGGGTCAGCAACAGCCTCAACGACCTCTACGGAATCGCCGAGGAATTCCGGAAAGAGGGGCTCAAGTACCTCGTGCTGGCGGGGGGAAACGGCACCTTCCATCACAGCGTTTCCCGCTTCAAGAACGTCTACAAGGGCGGGGAGATTCCCCCGGTACTGATGCTGAAGTCCGGTCATGTCAACACCATCGCCGAATCCCTGAAGCTGACCGGCGAGGACGACGACATCCTGCAGCGATTCGCCGCCGCGATGAAATCGAGGCAGACACCGCTTTTGATGCGCCGTAACCTCATCAAGATCGAGGACCGCTATTGCGTCCTCTTCGGCTGCGGACTGGCCACCAGCTATATGGACCTCTACTACGAGCTGGGGGAGTACACTCCCCGCAAGGCTTTCGAGGTCCTTACTCATATGATGTCCCTCCTGCGCAATCCCTCCTCAAGGGAGGCCCGCAAGGTCTTTGCGCCCTTCCCGGCCAGGGTCCTCATCGAGGGAAAACCCTGGAAAAGAAAGAACCTCCTGGGATGCGTGGCCCTTACCATACCCACCCTGGGGCTGGGATTCAATCCCGGCTCGCGGACGCTGGAGAGGGACGGTGCCTTCCAACTCATCTGCACCTCCATGAAACCCGTGGATCTGGTAACGCAGATCTTCCGCCTCTACTCCGGAACCCCCATAGAGGACCCGGATCATTTCGACGATCTGGTGGAAAACGTGACCATTGAGGCGCGGGAACCCTTCGAATACACCATGGACGGGGAGATGTACGACGCCATCTACGAACTGCGGATCACCACCAGCCGCACCGGGGTCAACCTGATCTACGTCTGAGAGCCCTTAGGCGAGCCCCAGCAGGAGCCCGGCGCGGTATACCAGGAAGCAGACAAGCCAGGCCACCAGGAGCTGGTAGAATATGGAAAAGGCCGCCCAGCCCCATCCCGCCTCCCGGCCGATGACCACCACCGTGGCCAGGCAGGGGACATAGAGAAGAACGAAGAGCATGAAGACGTAAGCGGAGAGGGGAGATATTCCGTACTCCGGGTGAAGCAGTCCCCTCTTGAGGGAGGTGCGCGATTCAGACTCCTTCTCCCCCTCCGTCTGATAGAGCACCCCCAGGGTACTGATGACCACTTCCTTGGCCACGAACCCTGTCGAGAGGGCGATTCCCATCTGCCAGTTGAATCCCAGCGGTCTTATGACGGGGTAAATGATATCCCCGAAACGGCCGATCACCGTATGCCGATGCTCCTCGGCGTTCTTCTGCATCAGGAGACGTTCCCGCTCGGCGGCGTATCGGCTGTTTTCGATCCGGACCTTCTCACCAATTCCTTCCCTTTCGGTCAGCTCTGCCAGGCGCTCCTGATGCCCGGTCTCCAGAACCGCGAGTTTCTGATCGTAAACCTTCAGGACCTCCCCCGCTTTGGGATATTCCCCCAGGAACCAGATGATGACCGAGAAGGCCAGGATGATGCCCCCCATCTTGCGCAGGTACTGCGAGGAACGGTCCCACATGTGCAGGAGAATGGTCCGGGCAGTGGGCATGCGGTAGGGCGGTAATTCCATGACGAAGGGCGTGGACACTCCCTTGAAGAAAAAATGTTTAAACAGCCGCGCCGAGAGAAAGGCCAGGAGCAGCCCCGTCATGTAGAGGGAAAGGATAATGACCCCGGCCTTATCGTAAAAGAAGAGGCCGGCAAAGAGGACGTAGACCGGCAGACGGGCCGAACAGCTCATGAAGGGGTTGATGAGTATGGTGAGCAGCCGGTCCTGCCGGTTTTCCAGGGACCGGGTGGCCATGATGGCGGGCACGTTGCAGCCGATACCCATGATGAGCGGTATAAAGGACTTGCCGTGCAGGCCCAGGCGGTGCATGATCTTGTCCATGATGAAGGCTGCCCGGGCCATGTAGCCGGTGTCCTCCATGAAACTGATCCCCATGAAGAGGATGAGGATGTTGGGAAGGAACACCATCACCCCTCCCACGCCGGGGATGATCCCCCGGGTGAGGAGATCCTTGACGGGACCGGGGGGCAGCAGGGAGGCGGTAAAATCACCCAGCAGGGCGATCCCCCTCTCCAGGAGGGTCTTGGGGTATTCCCCCAGGGTAAAGGTCATCTGGAAAAGGACCCATAGAAACAGGAACAGTATGGGAAAACCCAGATACCGGTTGGCGATGACCCGGTCTATCTTCTCGGTGATGTCTATCCGGTCGGTCAGGGCGGCGCTCACCGTCTCCCGGAGGGCCCCGGAGATGAAGCCGTACCGGCGCTCGCTCAGTACGGTGCCTATGTCGTCCCTGTAGGCGGCTTCCATGAATCGCCGGGAGCGTTCCGCCTGGCTCAGCACGTTCTCAAAGCCCTCGAAGGCCCGGAGTTTCTTCGCCGCGTCCTCATCCCCCTCTATTAGCCTTATGGCCAGCCAGCGGGTGGAATAACGGCCCTGGGCGCCGGGTATCTTCCGTATCTGCGCCTGAATTTTCGCAATCTCTTCCTCGATGTCGCTGCCGTAGGGGATGTGTATGTACCGCGTCTTCCCGTCCTTCTTCTCGGACACCTCGATGATCGTCCGGAGGAGATCCTCCAGCCCCTCGGATCGGGTGCCCACGGTCTTGATCACCGGCATGCCCAGGAGGGTCCCCAGGGCCTCCCCGTCCACATCCAGGCCCTTCTTCTTCGCCTCATCGTACATGTTGAGCGCCAGGACGGTGCGGACCCCCAGGTTGATGAGTTGCGTCGTGAGATAGAGATTGCGCTCCAGATTCCCGGCGTCCACAACGTTGATGATGAGATCGGGTTTTTCATCCAGTATGTAATCCCGGGCGATGATCTCCTCCATGGTATAGGCGGAGAGGCTGTATATACCCGGCAGGTCGATGATGCGGATATTATAGTCCCCGAAGCGCGCCGTTCCCTCGCGCTTCTCCACGGTCACACCGCTCCAGTTGGCCACCTTGTGCCGGGCACCGGTGAGGGCGTTGAAGAGGGTGGTCTTCCCGCAGTTGGGGTTGCCCACCAGTCCCACGGTCAGGGTCTTAGGCATGGGGCTCTTCCTCCAGGATCAGCTTGACGGTGATAAACGCGGCCTCCTGAACCCGCAGGGAGATGTTGTACCCCTTGATGCTGATCATCACCGGATCCTTGAGGGGAGCGTACTTCATCACCTGGAGCCGCTCTCCCTTCCGGAATCCCATCTCCATCAGCCGCTTGCGGAAAGGACCGTTGCCGGCCACCTTGAGGATCTGCGCCTCATCCCCCTCCCGAAGCTCGCTCAGACGCCGCGCTTCCATGCGGCTTTTCAGCTCCGCGGTCCAGATGGCCTCCTCCTGCCTGCCGTCGCGGCAGAATTCCACAAGCTTGTGTATCTGCCGGCAGCTCTCGGGGGAGAGATGGTGTTCCACCCGGCAGGCCTCCTCATCGGCGGAACCGGCATCCATGCGAAGGACGTTCCTAAAAAAGTCCGCCAGGCAGGTATGCCGGTGATAAACGCGGTCCGCCACGTCCCTCCCCTCGTCGGTGAGCTCCACGAAGCCGTATTTCTCGTAATGGATGAGCCCCTTCTCGCTCAGCTTCCCCAGTGCCGCGGTGACGCTGGGCATCTTGATCTTGAGGCTCTTTGCGATATCCTTGACCCGGACCACGCGGTTCTCCTGCGAGAGCAGAGCAATGGTCTCCATATAGTCTTCCATGTTGGCCGAGAGGCTGGTGTCGGCAAAAAACTCCTCCGCCGCCACGTTTTCCTTATCCATAAGCCTACCTTTCTCCCGTATAATTCTCTTCGCTCAGGCAAGATATATTATCAAGACGAAGCTATATTAGTCAAGTCTAATTATAGCCCATAAAATTCACAGGGAATAAAAAAATGAACGGACGGCTATCGGGTCAGGAGGAAGCCATCAACGGCTCCTGCGAGCACGGCCCCCAGGGCATAAGCGGCGATATCCATCGGATCGAAGGTGCTCCCCAGGGTGAGGATCAGCCAGTAACTCCGTTTATCGAAACAGCGGGGCAACCCCAGGTACTGCAGAAACTCCACGGACAGGGCAAAGCCCAGCACCCCTGCCGCGGCCGGGAGGGGGTTCAAACGGGGAAAGAGCGCCTTCAGACAGGCATAAAGGAACATCACCACCAGGACATCCCCGGCAAAGCCCCTGAAGAAACCCCGCTGGGGGATGAGGAAGGCCACGCACAGCCCCAGGAGAAGGAGGCAGAGGGCCAGGAGGCTATAGGGAACCCGCCGGTTCATGCCGGGCGGGTTATCAGACGGTTGCCCGGGAAAGGGCTTCCGGATCTCATCCGGCTCACTTGATCATCCGGGCCCGGCGCTTTTTCAGGGGATAGATGATGTCGTTTACCTCCACCACATCGACATCCCCCTCCTTGACCGTGGAGAGCGAGGTGAGCAGGGTGTCGGACTCATCCACCTTGAGCAGAATCTTCTTCTTGGGATTGTATTTGTGTTCCCGCCCGGAATCGCCCTGCCGGTAGACCACGAAGAGGTCATCCTTCGTCACGCCGTCCATCATGCCCAGGTTCATCAGAACCTTCCTGTCGGCCACCTTGAGGATCTTGCCCCGGTAGGGGATGAATTCGTAGAGGCGCCGGGCCGCCCGGAGGGCCAGCCTCGCCAGATTCTCGTGCCCGCTCTCGGAGATGCCGAACTCGCCGATCACCACGCCGGTCTTGAAGTCCATGATCTTGAACTCCGTTGAGAGGAAATGGGTCCCCTCGCTGTAGTGGCCGTATACCAGGTAATCGATTTTATCGAGCTTCCCCTCCCCAGTCAGCCGGGTAATCTTCTCAATGGAGCGCTCCAGCTTCTCGTCCCCCGCCTCAAGCCCTCCGGATATCTCCCGCCGCTTCTTGAAGCCCACGGCGTCCATGCGGCCGTACTGACCCAGGGCAAAGGAGATGTACCCTGCGATCACCTGTCCGGCGTCCACATGAGGGCTCATCCCCGACGAGGGCCAGAAATCCAGCACCAGCACCCGGGGCACGTCCCTCGGCGGCGGCTCCTGTGCAAAACCCTCGCGCTGATAGAGCATGTCCCTCCGCTTGATGACGGCGATGTTGAGCATGTCCTGATACCGGTCCTCGGGATAGAGACGCAGCAGGTCTTTGATCTCATCCACGTAATACCGGTGATATCCGTGAGCGTAGTAATAGTCCCTGAGCAGTTCCCGGGCCTTCCGGTTCATCGGGTTCATCAGCACGGAGCGCCGCAGATGGAAGACCGCCTGTTCCGAGAGGTTCTTCTTCATGCGGTCCGCCGCCAGGCTGAGGTGATCGTTGCTGAAACCCACCCGGGAGGGATGACCCGCCTTGAACTCGTTCAGGACCAGGTAATCCTCGAAGCGCGCCAGGAGCAGACTGTCGTAGGGAGCCTGCTCCTGCGACCGGGCGAAGTACTTCAGCGCCGGGTCTATACGCCCCCCCAGATCGCTGGTGACTCCCAGGTTATAGAGAGAGATGGCGTTGTCCGGGAAGGGGCTAAGGGACTTCTCGAAATACTGAAGGGCCATGTCGTAGTTCTTCTGCAGCAGGGAAACGTAGCCCATGTAGCGGTTGGCGATGATGTTGTCGGGACGCAGGGCCAGCGCGTTGCCGAACTCGTGAATGGCGTCGTTGAGATAGCCGTCGCTCCCCGTATTGAGATATTCGCTGAGGAAGATACGCCCGTAGACGATATACCCCTCCGGAAGCTCGCGGTCGGCGTTGATCGCCTTCTCAACGAATTCCTTGGCCTCCTTCAGGCGCTTCTCGTCGCTCTTGATCTGAGCCATCAGGAGCAGGGCATCGTAGTGAAAGGGGTTGAGGCGCAGGATGTTGTCCAGCTTGCGGCGGGCCCAGATCTTTTTGCCCATATCATAATAGAGACTGGCCATGCCGAAGCGCGCCTCCAGATTCTCCCCGGAAATGCCCAGGGCCTTCTCGAACTCCTTGAGGGCCTGCTGATAATAGCCCAT
>CALCJG010000408.1 GCA_937967705.1 uncultured Spirochaetia bacterium | reverse complement strand
AGGGCCAACCTTCGGGAGCAGATGGAGGGACACATGCAGGAGCGCTACGAGCTCTCCTTTGCCCAGGTGGTCACCTCCTACGGCCGCAGTGACCTGGCGCTGTGACATCATCCCCCACCGGCCGATGCCCCGGACGCTAAACAGATCCTTGCCGAATCCGGGAATATACTCCGGCTGCCCGGTATGGACTTGACAACGGGCCTGCACCCGGCAAGGATTCCTGTTGCAGAGAGTAATACATGCATAGAACAGCTTTGATCATCTTTTTTTGGTGGGCGCTGTCCTGCTCCTGGGCGGGTCCGGCAAACTGAGCCTGGAGTATATGGCCTCTTCGCGGTGGTGGCTCACAACTGCTCCCTTTGAGAGAGCGGGGCGCCCCTATGAAGTCCGGTTCGTCAGGGACGGAAAATTCCGGGGATTTGCGGAAGGGGAAGGAATGGCGGAAATTTCGGGACGATACCGGATCGTAGACGGCGGGACTCTGGACCTTGATTATGCCCGTTATTCCGCCTATGATCTCATGGATCACATCACCGGCAAAATGGGCCCGCCACCTCCTGCTGTAAAGAAAACACGCTGCCGCTTCGTTTACCCCTCCGGCCATTATCTCCATGGCAGCCTGTTAAAATGCGAAAACAGCTTTCATCTCTACAACCGGGATGATCCGGTCCCCCCGGGAACCGGGGTGATGATCGGGGACGTCCCGGCCGTAACGATGGGCGGGCGTGAGGGCGTTACGCGGGACCATGTGCGGATCCGTGCCGCCCCCGATGTGAAGGCCGCTAGAATCCACTATTACTCCGAGGAATTCTGTCAAAAAAGGCTACCCGCCCTGCCGCCCGGTAAAATTATTCTGATCCTGGCCCGCACCAGGGACAAGAGGCGGGTGGGAAGCCTGGAGGACTACTGGTATTATGCGGACGACCGCGACGGCGGTGGCTGGGAGGGATGCCGCAAGGAGCGTTTCGGCTGGGTCTTCGGGGCTTATGTGCGGCTGCTCTGACCGGCGGGTCTGCCGAATCCGGGGATTAGCCCCGGATGTCTCTGCGGTTTCAGTTCGCCCCCAGGATCCCCTCGGCGGCTCTGATCCCCGAGGCCCAGGCGGCTGTGATCCCCCGGCTGGTGCCCGCCCCGTCGCCGATGATGTAGACCCCCTCGCGGATCTGAAAGTGCCGGTCGCTGAAGCGGGGTCGGTTGGCGTAGGTCTTGATCTCAGGGTAGTAGAGTATGGTGGAGGGATGCAGTATCCCCGGCACGATGGTGTCTAGCATCTTGAGGGATTTCCATATGTCCCTTAAAATGCGGGCGGGCATGGCCAGGGTGATGTCTCCCGGCGTGGCCCCCTTGAGGGTCGGCTTGAAATCGTAGAGGTCGTCGTTGAAGGTGGAGGCCTTGGACCGGTTGCCCATCCGGAAATCTCCCACCCGCTGCATCATCGGTTTTCCCCCCGAGAGCTGCATCGCCATCTGTCCCAGGATAACCGCAAATTCGTGGCCGCTTACCACGGGGTCGGTCAGGGAGATGGTTTTGAGCATGGCGAAGTTGACGAGGCCGTTGGGGGTCCTTCCCGTGGAGAAGGAGTGGCCGTTGACGGAGTAGTAGTGTTCGTACTTTTCCTTCACCACGTGCGCCGATCCGGAGTTGGTGCAGAAGGTGCGCACCCCGTCGGGGAAGATGAACTTCGGATCGTAGTAGTCCTTCACGATGGGATAGTTCCCGGCCCGGGCCTCAAGGCGAATCCCCACGTCCACGATGTTGTCCGAGAAGGGAACCTCCAGGGACCGCATGATCTGCTGAATCCATCCGTAGGCCGCCCGCCCGGGAGCCAGGATGAGGTCGGTAAACTCCAGGGCGGCCTCTTCGCCGCTGACGCTGATCCGCCGGCGGGGGTAATCCAGGGAGAGCATCTCCCGCCCCAGGGAAACCTCCACCCCCCGGTCCTCGATGTGCTTCAGTAAACCCTTGATGAGGGGGAGCGCCCTGTCCGTCCCCACATGGGCCTGCAGTATGCTCAGGAGGGTCACCCCCAGCTTTTCCGCCCGCTTGACGTAGGGCTGTATGTTTCCCGGCGTCTGATAGACGGGGTTGAGATGCGTCGCCACCCTCTCCAGATAGACCGTCGCCTCCTCCCTGCTCCAGAGGTCTCGGGGAAAGCCGACGGGGTAGGTGTAGTTCTGCTTGCAGTCGTTGCGCAGACCGCCGCTGCTCACCTTTGCCTTGTCTATGAGCAGGATGCTCCTGCCGTCGGACTTTTCGCAGAGATGGAAGGCCGCGCCCAGACCGGCCGGCCCCGATCCTACTATGATGACGTCATACCTCTTCTCTTTCCTGGCCACTGGGTTCCCCCGTTCCGTTTCCGGAAAATGCCGGCCTCCCTCAACGCTCCCACAGGATTTGCCAAACCATGGTAATCCCCTATCACCGTAAATAGTAAAAGTCGAATACTTTTTTGTGGAAAAATTCAGGCCGGGGTTTAAAATTCATAAAAGCAGGGCCATAATAATGAGGGGTGATGTGAGATGAAGGTAGAGGTCGCGTGGAAGGGCAAGATGCGTTTTGAGGGGAGCAACGAGAACAATGCCCTGGTGACAGTCATGGACAGCCATGATCCGGCTATAGAAGGGGAATCCGGCGGGCAAACCCCCAAGGAGATGTTTCTCCAGGCGCTGGCGGGCTGTTCGGGGATGGATGTGATCCATATACTTAAGAGGATGCGTGCCGAACTCCCGGATCGTTTCGTCATGGAAGTTTCCGGCCCGACGGCAGAGAAGGACCCGCAGGTCTTCCTCTCTCTGGAAGTGACGTACAGGGTGGACGGGCCCACGGAGGAGAGCAAGCTGCTGAAGGCCGTCCGCATGTCCCAGGATACTTACTGCAGCGTTTCCGCCATGATACGCAAGGCCTGTCCCATCCGCTATCGTGTCATCAGCAACGGCAGGGTGATCCATTTGGAGGATATCCCCGCAGGATAGGCTCCCTGGCCGACAATGCCGGATGAGGGTTGTGGAAACAAAAGAAGAGTATGCGAACAAAACATTAAAGGAGAAAAGATATGCGAAAAACAGCACTTCTGCTGCTGATGGTGTTAGCGGTCGCAGCGTTCCATGCCTGTAAAGAAACCCCGAAGGGGATAACCGGCAAATGGAAACTGATCGGCGAGGAATGCGATGCGGCGGGAAAATGTAAAACCGAAAAGAAGGACGATTACGTCGTTGAATACACTGCCAGCGGTAAATACGTCAAGGGAGCCGTGGCGGCGGACTATCAGGTCAGGGGGGATCATCTCTTCATAGCCATCCCGGGAATGGGAGATATTGAAATAAAAATTATCTCCCTGAAGGGCGAGGATCTGCTTCTTCAGTACGGGAAGGCCCCCAGGGGTTTCCATTTCCGCGAGGGCGAGATCAAGAAATTCCGGCGCTGCCCATAGCGGGCTGTTGCCTCAGGCCCATGATACGCCACCGCCTGTCCGGTCGATAACCTCCCTCATGTCATAAGCCGGCGGCCAATCTTTAACAGCCATCTTCCTCCATGCAGGAGGTGATAGGTTGCCGGGGGAATCAGGAGGAGACCCAGCTTGTCGTGTATCTCGATGAAGAGATGATGAAGTCCCGAGCCGGGGATGAGCGGGAGTGAAATCAGGCTCGTCATGACGGTCAGGAGAAAGACGGCCCCGAGTGCCAGCGTCCATCGGCGTTGTCCTGCTCCCAGGCTTGAGTTGCGGAAGACCGCCGTTTTAAACCATCTCAGGTGGAGCAGGATGTGGGGGATCAGCACGGAAAGGGTCGCGCAGGCGGAGCAGAGGTGAACCCCCTGCCAGAACTGCCGGTCGCCACCCCAGAGAAGGGTGCTGTCTGGTAAATGATGGAAGTGATAGTTTGTCTGAATGGCCAGTCCCGTGGCGAGGCATATCAGGAACGGGATGAGGGAGATGAGATCGATCCAGAAGTTCAGGAGGAGTCGTCCTCTCCCCGGGGATGTTGTTGTCATGAGTTTGCCCTCCTCAATGTGCACCAGAGGAATAATACGGAATGGGGGGACGGGTTTCCTTAACAAAGGTTAATTTCTGCGCTTTAGACGGCCCTTGATTCGGCTCAGGGATACGGGGGTGATGCCCAGGAAGGAGGCGATGTACTGCTGGGGCACGCGCTCCAGGAGTCTGGGGTTGTCTCTGAGCAGGGCTTTGTATCTCTCTTCGGGGCTGTCCAGGATGAAGGAGGAGTAGAGGTTCATATAATAGACCAGCCGGTCTCTTACGACCTGGTTGAAATGTTCCCTCAGCCGCTCTTCCCCTGACAGGATCTTTTTAAGATTGGTGATGCTGATATAAAAAAGGGATGCGGGTTCGATGGCCTCAATGTAAATACGGCTGGGCTTGCCGGTCAGGGCGCTTTCGAAGGATGCGACCATCTGTCCCTCAAAAAAGAATTGGGAGGTAATCTCAGTCCCGTCTTCCTTGGTGAAATAGGCGCGCAGGCATCCCTGAACAATTATATAGAGCTTATGCGCAATTTCCCCCTCCCTCAAAAGAACGCTTCTGTCGGGGATTTCCCGGTACTGTACCAGGGGAATGATCCGCTTGGCCTCTTCTCCTGCCAGAGGGATCATAGCTTTCAATTGAGCGAGCTGATCTCGTGTCATAAGGGTCTCTATTCTTGCCGATCCCCCCGTTTCTGCCGGGAGGTCTGTCAGTGCGAATAACCGAAGAGGGCGGATACCTTCTCGGAGGTGTAGAGTACCTCCTTAACTATTTTGTCCCTCTGATGGTTGATGCTCTCGGCTTTTCCCGTAATGGAAAAACCGATGATGATCTGGTTTACGGAATTGAACAGCGCGCTTCCGATACTGGATACCCCCGATACGCTCTCTTCCTCATCGAAGGAGATTCGCTTCTGCGAAATCTCCTCCAGCTCCCTGTCCAGCCTCTCGCGGCTGCTGATGGAGCGGGGGGTTAGCGGGCTGAACTGGTAATCTTTCAGCAGTATGTTCCTGCTTGCTTCGTTCATGAATGCCAGAAACATCTTGCCGATCGACGAGGTGTGTGCCGGCAGTGTGGTTCCCTCCAGGGGAAGGGATATCAGGTCTTCCCTGCCCGGTTCCGCCTGCACCAGGGTTATCACCTTATGGTTATGCAGTATGCCCACGTTGACCGTCTGTTGAAACATCAGGCAGAGCCGCTCCATCCAGACCTTGGCCAGGGCGACAAAATCGATGTTGGAAATGAAATGCATGCCCAGATGGAAGAGTACGGGACCCAGCCGGTATTTAGTTGTCTGAAGGTCAAATTCCAGGGCATTGAGGCCTGTCAGGGTTTGGAGAATCCCTATGGCCGTGGTTTTGGGGAGGGATAGTTTTTGTGATATTTCCGTAAGGCTCAAGGGTTTGTTGTCGAATAAAAAAAGCTCAAGAATGTCGAAGGCCTTCTTTATCACCCTTATATGCTTTTCTCTATTACCTGCTACAGGCATGATCCTCCGGTTCGCCCATATCGCATGTTATTCATGATTATATTATATCATCCCTTTTGAATGAAAGGAATAAAAAAAATGAATTAATGTTGACAAAACCGTCCAGCTAGACTAAAGTGAACGATGTTCGCTATTGTCGAATAAATATAAAATCGGAGTTGAGCAGATGGCAAAGGAATGCACTGTCTTGTATTACGGCAACCGGAGGAGGATTGACGAGGAGATGGCCTCCTTTTTCAGCGGCAAAGGATGGCAGATTCGATGGAAACAGGCGGCATCCCTGGCTGTCTGCCGGGAATACCTGAAGGAAAACCCGGATATCGTCATTTCGGATCATAATCTTCCGGATATTGACGGTCTGGGGGTTCTAAGACTGGTGCGTGAGGGTATCCACAACATTCCTTTTCTCTTCCTGGGGGATTTTCGGGATGCAGAAACGGTCATCCATTTTTTTCGGGCGGGGGCCAGCGATGTCATTCTGGAAAACGATCTCACCCGCCTGGCCGAAGCGGTGCTCCAGTCGCTGGAGGATCCCCCTCAAAACGGCAGGGCGCTCCATGATGAGCAGGAGTTTTGGCGTACGAACAAGCTGATGCACATGCTGACGAGGGGACCGGCGGTCATCTATTTCTGCCGGCACACCGGGATGTACGAGTTCAATTTTGTCAGCGAGAACTTCTGGGGCGTTTTCGGTTTCAGTCCGGAGGAGTATACCCGGCCGGATTTCTGGATATCCCGTATTCATGAGGCGGATCTGGCAAGGATTAAGGAAGGGTTTGTCCTTCTGCAGAAGGAGGGAAGCTGCACCTGCGAGTACCGGTTTATGGGAAAGGACGGCAAGTATCGCTGGATCTACGACAACATGACCCTCCTGTTTGATGATGCCGGGGAACCCGCCGAGATCATAGGCTTCTGGATAGACGTCAACGACGTCAAGATGATGAAGAAGGAGATTTCACAGAAGGAGAGGCAGTTGAGCCTGATCACCGACAACATGCGGGACATGGTCAGCCAGGTGGACAGGGACGGGGTGTTTCGTTATGTCAGCCCCTCGCACGAGAAGGTGTTGGGATTCAGAAGGGAGGATATGATCGGGAGGCCCGTCTGCGAGTTCATTCACCCGGATCACCGGGACTATGTCTGCGAGGAAGCGGATAAAGCCTTTTCTTTACGAAAGGGGGGGAGCCTTGAGGCCCTCTGCCGGAAAGAGGATAAGGACTTTACCTGGCTGGAGGTTTCTTTCGAGCCTCTGGTTAACGGCAGAGACGAGATGATCGGCGCCGTTTTGAGCGGGCGGGACATCACCTATCAGAAGGAGACGGAAAAGGAGATACAGCAAAACCTCCTGCACCTCAAAAAGGTCCTCAACGACACGGCGCTCACCCTTGCCATGGCCATGGAAAAGCGCGATCCCTACACGGCGGGTCATCAGCACCGCGTTTCGAGGCTCTCCTGCGCCATAGCCCGGGAACTGGGGCTTCCCGATGAGACTGTCAGCGGGATTCAGATCGCCTCCGTTCTGCATGATATCGGCAAGATATCCATTCCCTCGGAGATCCTGAGCAAGCCCGGTGCCCTGACGGATATCGAGTTTTCCCTGCTCAAGACCCACAGCCAGATCGGACATGACATCCTGAAGAATATAGAATTTCCCTGGCCTATTGCAAAGATCGTCAACCAGCATCACGAGAGGGTCAACGGCACGGGGTATCCCCAGGGCCTGGATGACGGCAGCATACTCATGGAGGCCCGAATCATCGAGATCGGAAGAGCACA
>CALCJG010000407.1 GCA_937967705.1 uncultured Spirochaetia bacterium | reverse complement strand
CCTTTTTTTCCTATGAGGAACAGGTCGATGTCTTCAGCGGCATGCTGGAACCCCTGGTGGTGGACACATCGGAAAATATGGACCTGGCTCTGGGCAAGGCCAGGGGGATCATCCTCGGCCTGCTCATGAAGAATACGGCCCTGTCCCGCCAGGCCGAAAGCACTCCGGAACGGGATTGAAACGATGCCCCCCGATCGGCGGTACGTTTCCCTTTCGGTCCCCGGGCGTTGTTGCCTGTGGCGGTGCGGGTTCGCGATGTTCTAAGGTCCACGGGTGGATATGCGCCTGCTGAAAAGGATTCTCTTCCTCTGCTTTCTCCTCCTCTGGGTCTCTTCCGCGAAGGGAGAATCCCCCATCGAGGTGAAGGACTATACCCGACCGCTGGATTTCAGCGGGATCGGGGCCGTTCGGATTCAGAAGGGGGATGATCCCCGGTACCGCATGCCGGATTACCCGGATGATCGCTGGACCGCGGTCTCGCTGCCCCATAACTGGAACGGTCTCTATCCCGGCTGGACGGGGGTCTGCTGGTACCGTTTTTCCTTCAGGTTCCCTCCGGCGTTGCCCGACACGGCACTGGGCCTCTCCCTGGGGGTCATCAGCGACGTGGATGAGGTCTATTTCAACGGCGAGCTCATAGGCCGTTCCGGGGAGTTCGGACCGCCGCGGAAATCCTCTTACGACCGCAAACGGATCTACGAGATCCCCTCCCGGCTGATACGACCCGGCGCCGTCAACACCGTGGCCCTGAGAATCGGCGGGCTTTTCGCCTATGAGAACGGTCCCTACAGGGGCGATTTCCGCATCGCTCCCTTCGGCGGACTGCTGGTACGGCATCTCTCCCGGGAGTTTCTCGACCTGTTCTTCGTGGCGATCTATCTCTTCGTGGCGCTCTACTTCGGCGTGCTCTTCCTCCGGGTGAGTCTTGACCGGGAGTACCTCTTCTTTTCCCTGTTCACCCTCTCCTCGGCCGTGTACCTCTTTTTGCGCACTCAGGTCAAGTATCTCCTGGGACTCGATTTCCTGCTCATGAAGCGGATCGAATACGCCGTTCTCTTTCTCATCCTGCTGTTCATGATGGAATACATCATCCACTATTTCCGGAAAAACCACGGGGCAGTGCATTATATCTATTACGGCGTCACGCTCTTTTCCCTGGGGGTGATACTGCTCAGCCGCGATGTCGTTCTCTGGTCCCGGGTGCTCTTCTATCTGGTGGAGCCCTCCTGGCTCATCCCCATCCTCTACAGCCTGCTGGTCTCGCTGAGGGAATTCCGCCGGGACAGCGAGTCGAAGTACATCCTGCTCTCCTTTCCCCTGGTGTGGCTGCTCTTCCTCAACGATGTGATGGTGGACCGGGGGGTGTACGATTTCGTCCGCATCTCCCAGTTCGGGTTGATCGCGGTGATCATCGGCGTTGCTTTCATCATGCGCCGCAGGTTCCGCGATCTCTATATCGAGGTGGAGGACTACCGCAACCGGAAGAACCGTACACCCATCACCCGGGAAGCCAAGGAAAAACTGGATGCCGTCCTGAGCTACCTGGACGCCCATTACCGGTCGGACATCTCCCGTGAGGGTCTGGCCCAATCCGTGGGGCTTCATCACGATTATCTCGGCAAGCTCTTCCGGCATTATACCGGGAGAAAGATCGTCGATTACATCAACGAGAAGCGCGTTGACGATGCTGTCCGGATGCTCAGGGAAACGGACCGGAGCGTCACGGACATCGCCTTCGAGGTGGGCTTCGAGAGCCTGTCCACTTTTTACCGGGTCTTTCAGAAAATCATGAAGGAATCCCCCACCGCCTTTCAGGAAAAAGATCCCCGCCCCTGATCCGCCTTTCCCGTTTTCAGCAATCCCTGACCCGGGGAGGGCGGGGGAAGGGAGGAATGGGTCAAAACACTTCTTTGCCGGAGTGCCGCTCCCTTTTCCGGGGACCTTTTCTGCCAGCAGTCCTTTGGAGCAATGGTACTGGCAGCCCCATCTCCGGAAGTCATTCTCAGGGGTCCCATTTGCGGAATACGGGATCATGGTCAAACGGGCATTTGGTTTTCATTAAGGGGTGATATCCCTGCGCATGTCACAGCCTGATTGACCGGAAGGATATTGGATAGAGGGGGCCTGTTCGCCATAAGCCGGTAAAAAAAAGGGCCGCCCTTTCGGGACAGCCCTTTCATGCAATTCAGTTTTGTTGACCTTAGCAGATTCTGAATTTCGAAATCTCCCGGTCCCCTTCCACCACGTGAACCGCGCAGGCGATGCAGGGGTCAAAGGATCTGACGACCCGGGCAGCTTCGATGGGATTCTTGGGATCGGAAATGGGAGTGCCGATGAGGGCCTGCTCCACGGGGCCGCGGACGCCCTTGTCGTCCCGGGGGCCGCAGAACCAGGTTGTGGGAACAACGGCCTGGTAATTGGCAATCTTCTTGTCCTCAACCACAATCCAGTGTCCCAGGGCGCCGCGGGGCGCTTCAACAAGACCCTCGCCCTCGCCCTTGTCGGGGATGGTGTAGCTGGTTCTCGGGTCCTTGCCCACTTCGAGTTCATCGAGCCATTTGCGGGCCTGGATGCAGAGGAGCTTGGACTCGATGGCCCGGGCGGCGTGACGGCCGAGCACTGAGAAGACGACCTTGATGTCCGCGTTGTTGAAGACCTTGAGAAGAGCGTTGACTTCTCTCTTGACGTCCTCGTTGCCCGAGAGATAGCTGATGGCCACGCGGGGAAGAGGACCCACTTCCATCGGCATGTCGTTATAACGAGGAGCCTTGAGCCAGGTATAGGCGCCGCCCTTCTTGGGGGCCGGTTCCGTCTGTCCCTTCAGGGGGTGCAGGTTGGAGCCGGAGTCATAGCGGGCGTATTTGACCTGCTCCCGGATCAGGGACGTATCCAGCTTCTCCACCTTGCCGTTGGCATAAACGCCCTGCTGGAGAATGAACTTTTTAAGGGTGTCATCATCCTC
>CALCJG010000406.1 GCA_937967705.1 uncultured Spirochaetia bacterium | reverse complement strand
CGGAAATCCCAGGCGCTCAATCCCCCTCCGTAGCCGTAAAAGCGCACCCGGGAAAAGGCGAGGCCCTTCTCCTCCTGCACTGTCAGGGTATACTCTCCGGCCCCCTTGGGTTTGAAGTGGAATCGGGTGGGATGGCTCGAGATGGTGACCTTTTTTGTGTACTCCAGGGATTTTACCAGGGTGTTCTTGGGCTGCAGGGATCCCCCCGGGCCCTTGGTCTTTATGGACTTCCAGGTCATCTTGATGACCCGTATCTCCACCTTTTTGTCCTCTACGCGCCGGCCGTCGTTGGAGACGGCAACGATGTCGAACTCGAAATTCTTTTTATAAGATTGATAGCGGTTGGCCGGTTTGATCCCGATGAGGAAGTTGCCGGGATAGACGGTAAAGAAGGCGGTCTTGGTGACAGACTTCTTGTCCACATCCTTCACGGTGGCTTCCATCTTCATGTTGTAGGCATGTCCCATGCGGAATTTTTTGGCCGGGAGCTGGGTCTGTTCGATGGTTAGCATGGGGTTGATGGGGATCTGAACCTTGAAACGGCCGCCGGCATCCAGCGTACCCGAGGAACCGGTGTAGTAGCCGGCGTCGCTCCAGTCCGTGCCGCCGTAATACCAGGAGTCCTCGTCGCCGAAGGTGTACCCGCTGAAATTCTCCATCTCCAGGTATTTCTTGGAACGGGACAGGCTGTAGTTGGCCGGAGAGGACTGCATGGGGGCCCCGAAGAGATAACTGGCCGAGATGACCGGATTTAGGCGGGACCCGGACTTGACGTCCTTGAGCCCGTCGATCTGAACGGTAAAAGTGACCGGACGGAACTCCTCCACCTGGAAGGTGTCGCTCACATATTGTATGGGATTGCTGCCGTACTTAATCCGTACCTGGTAATGTCCCAGAGAGGCATCAGCCTTTATGGTGTATTCTCCCCATAGACCCCCCTGCTTCGTGGTGGCCAGCGACAGGGTGTCCAGCACCTGCCCGCTGGCATCCACGATCTCAGCCTGTACCTCTGTTTTGGATAGGGGACCCAGGTGCCCCTCCTGGCGTATCGTGAGAATCCCCTTGAACATCATTTTATCACCGGGACGGTAGAGCTTCCGGTCAAAAACAATCTGGCCGACAAGGGTGGGAGCGGCGGCCTGGGGGTGATAGGTGGAGCAGAGGCCGTACATGCCGACCTCGTGTTCGGCGGTGGTGAGATAGGTCCTGTCGTTCTTTCCCCTGCTGGCCACGTAGAGGGCGTGTATCATGCCCTTTGCTCCCTTGGAGATGCGGCAGTAACCCTCTTCGTTGGTCTCGGCGGATGCCAGGAGACGGGATGTGTCGTATTGCTTTACGGTCACCCCCTTGACGGGATTTCCCCTGGTCAGTGAGTAAACCCAAATGTGCGCCGCCTCGTAGCTTTCCTTTACGGCCATGCCGAGATCCGTGGACTGCACCATCTGATTGTAATGGCGGAACACCTCCCGGTCGTTGTAATCCCGCACCATCCCGGAAACACCCAGGGCCACCCAGCCCTTCCGGTCCCCCGAGAGGTATTTTTTCAGGTCAAAGCCCAGACGATAGGCCTGAGTGGGCTTCACGCCGACATCCCATTTTATGCTCTGCAGGGAGAGGTCCGTGAAAAGGTCGTACTTTTTCCTGTAGTCGATACGGGAGAGCAGCAGCTTCTGCAGATGGGATACGTCGAAATGCCCTATCTGCACATCCAGTTGAGGCATGTTGGCGGCGTATACGGGGAGCACCTGACGCATCTCTGATTCGATCAGTCCGTCGCTGCTTTCCAGGGTAAAGGAGGGACGGTAATGAGGAACATGGACGGTAAACTCCTTCTCCCCGGCGAGGTCATTGCCGTAGATGTCTTTCAGCGGATTGAATCTCACCCTATATTCCCGGCCCGCCTGAACGCTCCAACTGTTGATGTAGAGATTCCGGGTCTTTTCCGAAAAAGCGTAACGGGGCTTGACCGGAGGATCAAAAACGATGGCCAGAGCCGCGTCCCGGCCGTTTACGTAGTTATTGAAGGCAAAGCCGTAATCCCACATATCCTGATAATAGCGCGGGCTGTTTACCAGCTGCACCTTCAGGGGGCCGTGGGTCTTGTAGTTCATGGAGTAATCTGAAGACAGGCGCGTGTTGAAGTTTTCAGCACGGAGGGTTTTCTTGATCCGGACGCTTATGGAGGAGTTACGGGGAAAACGTTCCTTGACGGTGATGCGCACGATTCGGTGATGGTATTCCTTGCGTATCTCCGATTCCTGGCCGGTCCCGTATTCTCCTCCTTCCCCTTCGTAGGAGCCACCGTAATTATAGGCGGATCGCCAGGGTTCATAGGAGAGGCTGTATATGCAATGATTCCCTTCTGACAAAACGGAGAGGGTCTTGTAGAGATCAGCCAGCCGGACGGGAAAGTTGAAGTTCAATGTGAATTTCTGATCGTAATCGATGGTCTGGCCGTAATAGGGGGCAATGTGAGTCACGCTCAAAGGCTGGACTATCACGCGGAACTGAAAGGAGTGGTCTTTCTTCAGAGTTTTGGCGTTCAGGGCTTTTAATCCGGATTTTACCGTTACCCTGTACCGGGTGCCGGGAGACCAGCCTTTTTCCGGTTTGAAGGAACAGACCCGGCTGCCGTACCATCGGTATTTTCCGGCTACTGGCGGATTTATGGTAAAAACACCCTTGGTTTCCCTGTCAAGTCTGGCAATGGGAACAAGGGGGTGGTTGAAGACCACGTAAATCTCCTTGTCCCGATCGCCCAGACTGATCTTCCCGACGGGAGTGCCCTGTATAACCCTGAGGGTCGAATCGTCCTGAACGGGGGGCTCTTTGTATTTGCCCATATTGAGGCTGCTCTTCTTGTCGCCGAAGGGCAGGTCCCATGCGTAGAGCCTGAGGGCCAGGATGACCAGGAGGAAAGTCAAAAGGTATTTCTTGTTCCTGAGAAGCGGGTTTAGGACGGTTTTGAGTTTTTCCCGTATGGAATAAATGCGGAACATGTTGGCACCTCATCAAATAAAAGTATGCGACGGCTCTTAAGATCGGAAGAGCGTCGTGTAGGGAAAGAGTGTAGATCTCGGTGGTCGC
>CALCJG010000405.1 GCA_937967705.1 uncultured Spirochaetia bacterium | reverse complement strand
AGGGGAACGACCGACGCCTGAAGGATGCCACTGAGGAGCGGAAGGGTATCCTTCGTTTTGCCAGGGATGGTGAGAGTGCCCCCCTGGCAGCCGTGCAGTCCAGCGATAAAAGACTCAAGGAGGCTACAACCTTCAGCAGTGGCATTGTGGAACTGTCGGAAGACGGCGAGTCAACCCCGGGAACTGTGGTACAGGGGCACGACCGACGTCTGAAGGACGGCACGACAGTATCCAGAGGAATTGTGGAGCTGGCGGAAGATGGCGAGGAGACCCCTGGTGTTGTGGTACAGGGTAATGACCGGCGCCTCAAATCAGCCACGACCGACGGTGCCGGTATTGTGCGGCTGGCCCAGAATGGGGAAGAACTCAAGGGGCTTGCCGTGCAGGCGGATGACCGCCGTCTGTCCGATGCCCGGGTACCGTTGGAGCACAGACACGATTATGCGCCGTTGAAACATGATTTCTCTTCCCATGAGGGAAGTATTGTGGTCATACAGAAAATGGCGGAACCCTTCAGCGGCATCACACCTCCGCCGGTGAACGCCTCAACGGTTTATGGACGGAATGAATCGGACCTCGGCGGTGCCGTAGGGGTGGCGGGAGTCACTTATAACAATGCGAGTAAGAACAACCAGTCCTATGGAATCCTGGGACATAGCAGTTTCGTAGGGGTGCGCGGTCAATCCTCCGGAGAGGGAACTTCTTCCCGCGGCGCCGGAGTCATCGGTATCTCACGCTTCGGGGCCGGCGGCGTCTTCTCCAGCGAGCATACCTATTCCCTCGTGGCGGATGGCTTCGGACAGATATCCGACTATGACGGATCGGCCCATCTCATCGGCAACGGGGAGGCTCTCCTGGTCAGGGGGAAAGCGGATTTCAACGGTGCCGTCACTCTCGCCAACAGCGTCAGGGATAACCAGTATCCAGCAAACATCGTGGAGATGTTTGAAGTGGATGAACAGGAATATATCTCAAGCGGGGATCTTCTGGTCATCAGTGAGAAGGGACGCTCACTTCTCTCCCGGGCGCGGGGAAAATACAGCCGCTCCGTTGTGGGGGTCGTATCGGGAAATCCCACGCTCATCATCAACAATGCCGGGACAGAGCAGAAGGTTTATCCTGTGGCGCTGGCGGGTAAGGCGCTCTGTAAGGTCGATGCGAGGGAAAAACCCATTCGGCCGGGGGATCTCATCGTGACCTCGGACACACCGGGATGCGGCATGCGCGGCGAGATCGATTCCTTTCAGAAGATCGGGACCGTTATCGGCAAGGCTCTCGAGGGGATGGAGGACGGTCTGGGGACGATTGCGATTTTCATCGCACACCTGTAAGGTGCGATCAAAACCTCAGGGGATGATCCGGTTCAGGATCTCCCTCTCCTTGGTGCTGAAGGCCTTCTGCTGATACTCCTTGATCTTTTGAGACATCTCCTTGCTCAGATAGGTAATCTTCCGGCAGAAGGGCTTCTTTTCATACTGGTCCACCCAGAGGACTATGAGGGTCTGGCCGGAGTCCCAGACGAGGGCCCCCTGGTTTTCCTTGATATTCTCCCCGGTGGGCTCCTTGTATTTTTCCGTCATCTTTTTCTTTACGTCCTCCAGGGCAACATAGGGAAAAATCAGGGCTACGTAGAACAACTGTGTCTCCGGGGCAGGGGGGGGTGATTTTTTTTCCGCCTTTTTACCCTTATCCGAATCCTTGGACCCTGCCTTTTTTGCGTCCTCCCCTTTGTCTGCCGCGGGGTCTATATAGAAAAAACCGTAATAGTATTCAACATCGCCATCCTTTGAAACAATGAGGGTCTTGTCGTCGCTGTAGGTTATCTTGCCGAGCACGGAATCCTTGGCCTTCACAATGTCGGAACCCCAGGAGACGCTGCCGAACCCCTGTCCGCCGCCTTTTCTGGCCTTCTCGTCCGCCTTCTTGTCCTTTTTAGTCTGCGGCATACCGGATTGGATGGAGACTATCATAAAGATTGCGGTCAACAGTAAGGATACCCTTTTCATGATCTCTTCCCGTTCGTCCTGTCCCTTGGATTTATTGAGTTACAAACATCATTCTTATTATCGGAAAGGGGCTCAGTTATCCCCATTCATTAATGGGAAATGGAAATAAAAAAGGCGGGAAATCCCGCCTTTTTTACCTTTCATAAATTATCTCTTACTTTGTTCGCTTTGCCGTTAGCATTATTTTATTGGGTTTCTGCTCCTTGATCTCGATGGCAAAACCCAGTTTTTCGGCCTTGCTGTTGAGCTCCTGGGCCAAATCTTGAGTCTTTCCGGCGAACTCGACTTCTATCTTGGAGTATTTCCCGCTCTGGCCCCGGGTGTAAATCTTTTTAACGCCCCGTATCCTGTTCTGAACCTCATTGCGGAACTTCGTCAGATCCGTAAAGTTGAGGCCGGCAATGTTCATCATGATCATCCTTCCCGTAGCTGACTGGAGGAATTTTTTGGTGATCTGATTCATGAAGGGACCGGATTTAAATTTTCCGCCTTCATCATCGTCCGGTCCGCCGAGAATTTTCCTCAGACAGTTCTGAATGGCCATCTTTGAGGCCGTTTCGGGTTCAATGTGGATACCCGGTGCGTTGGCGCTGGTGCTGGCCAGAACTCTTCCCGTGTAGACATCTATGGCTTTAAGATTGAGAATGGCCTGCTTGGACTTCATGTCCGCCGAACCGAATTTCCTCATAACACCGGATTGATCCATGGTCTTGGCGGTTCCAATGATGATGACTTCCGCGCCGGCTCCGTCGAGGAGAAGCTGCTGTACATCGTCTCCCACTTTCCCGTCAATGGCCTTTTTCATCTTCCGCTTTTCTCTTTTCAGGAGTTCCAGTGTCATCTTGGCATCAACGAACTCAAAGCCGGCCTTGTCCATGATTTCCATCATGCTGAGCTCGGTAACGGTAAAGCCGGGCATGTTGTTTTTCCCTTCAAATTTTTCCTTTATGAGGATCATGAATCTGGGACGCCCGTAGTTTTTTAATGTGGATTCAATGGCTGCGTTAACCGCTGCGGCATAGACCTCTCCTTTGATGGTGACAAAATAGGTCCCCTCAGATTTGTTCTGCTTAACAATGGACCAGTTCTTTACCATACCGCTCGACTTTGCCTCAACGATGGATTCAACCAGGGCGAAGTCTTCTACTACGGATTTTCCCTCAACGGAGGTACCCAGCTTCATTTTTACAAGCTTATTCATGGCATCGTCAATGGCCCTATCTTTGGCCAGGGCATCGTCATTGTCAAAAATCGTGGCGTAGCCCTCGGCTTCCCCGACCATGTCATTACCCGCAGCAGCGCCGCCGGCTTTCCCTGTTTTTTTCTGGCAGGATGAGAGACTGACTACGAGCAAGACGGAAAAGATAACCGCTAATGATTTTTTTAGATTCATCTACCTACTCCTTTTCTTCATAATGATGACGGATAATCCCCCGGGATTACCGGCATAAAATACTGTTACCCTTAAGCGCTGAAGCAATTAAGGGTAAAAAGACCCTTAAGAATTTAAGGGAATTGTTTAAGACCTGTTTAGACCTGCTCAAATATAACGATAGATAGATTAAATAGTCAAACTATTTTTCCAAGAAATCCCACCGGTTACCCGGCCTGCTTTCCAGAGATGGCAAGGGGGATTTGCCCATTTGTTGACATCACCACAAAGGAAAAGCGATCTATTATGAACCGGATGAATGATTAATGAGGGCATATCAAGAAATTGATTGTATTTTATTGTTGGTGATTTCATAGTAAAGCATCATACCCATCCCGGAAGCGGGGTATTCTTGCCTCATGTCTAAGGGATAAATTCCTGCCGTCTTTTGATTGTCACAAGACAGAGGACAGTCGTGCAGGAGAGGGGGTGAGGCCGTTGAATATTATGGAAAGGTTTTAACGGGTTGTTATGGAAAAGGACCTCTTACAGTCGATCAAACTGGAGTTGAGTAAAAGCTTCAAGCTTTTACCCTATGAAAGGATATCCCTCCACAGGATTCTCGGCATTCAAAAGACTGAGAACGGGATGAGGATTTTGCTCAATGAGCTGAATAAAGACCCCCTCATCCGGGAGAGCGCCATCGCGACTCTCAAATGTTTTAGCCATGGGGATATTGAAGCCCCCTTTACCGAGCTCTTGATGAAGCAGATTACCCTGGAAGAGAAGCTGGATATACTCCAATACTTTGAAACCTGCGGTACTCCGGAGATAATCCCTGTTTTGATCGCCTACATCGACCAGAACAGGGATCAACCGGATCAGCGGGATGTGGTCGCCCGATGTTTCGAGGTCCTGCGGCTGGTCGGTGGGGAATCCCAGCAGGTGATGGACTATTTTCAGTCCGTGGCGTTTGATAGTGAGATGGACTTGAATATCCGAAGCATGGCGATTGTGGGTCTTTCGGCCTTTCGGGAGATCGGCCATTATGAGGAGCTGCTCAAGGAGAAAAACGACCTGGTCACCTGTGCCGTCTATCAGGCCCTGTCGCTTCTCTGTGCCGCCCTGGCCAGGAAGTCCGAGGAGATGAAAACTGAGGAGGACCAGATCTTTACCTATCTTCCGGACAGCGAGGATAAGCTGATTCTCAACATCCGCGTTCTCCTCGGCAAGATGACGGTCCATTTCGACGAATACAGCGATCGGGCGAAAATCGAATTCATCAACGCCATGCTCAACAGCAATCACCGGGAGTTCATAATTTATACGATGAAGGTGCTAACCTCAGAAAAGATGGAATTTGTCGAGAGGGTTCTTCATCTCCTGCTGGGCAATATTCAGAAACTCCGGGACCCGGACAAGCTTTTTCGAAACCTCATTTCCCTCTCGGTGGACACCGACCGGCAGAATGAAACGGTCGTGGAGGTTTTCACGCAGTATTTCCATAATCTCTCCGAAAACAGGAAGAACAATCTGCTGCGGGACAAGATATACAACTACATGATCGTGACACTGGAGACCTTCTTCGAGAGCTACCGGAAGGAATTCATGATAACTGATGTCATGGAGAAGAATTATCCCGAGAACTTCCAGCGAGTCCGACGATTCATCATGGGGAAGTTCCCCGGGGAGATCAAGAAACGACTTCTCCACTATCTCCGCAATGAAAACAGGACGGCCATACAAAAGCTCCTCAGCATCATGGCGGACAGGATCACCAGAATAACCGAGGATGAGAAGGCGGATTTTGACTCCCTTCTGGAGATACTCTATGACGGCGACGAAAAATCCAGGGAGATCGCGGCAACCCGTATCGAAGATGTCAACCTGGAGAAGCGTTATCTGAGAAACCGCATCATAAGACTCTGCGAACTCATCGGGCAGTTGAGAATCAGCAACGCCTCGACCATACTTGTCAAGATATTCAATTATGTGAAAAAATATCATGATGCGGATATCTTCAACGCCACGGCACATTCCCTCTCCATGCTGAATTATTCCTACATGTTGGGAGAGCTTGAGCTGCTGCTGAATTCGGGAGATGTGGCGGAACAGAAAAAGGGTGTTGAGCTCCTCTCCTATTTCACCGATCAGCGTTCCCTGAACATTCTGCTGGATTATCTCAAGGAAAGGGCCGACCAGGATTCCGAGCTCATGATCCAGATACTGGGGATTCTCGCCAGACGGGATATACAGAACAATATGACGGCCGGTCAGATCCTTAAAAAGATCATAGAGAACAACAAAAACCAGGAAATCCGCAAGCTTTCAATAATCTGTCTGGGACTGTGCGGGAATGATTTGGACATCAACTATCTGGATGGGATTTTTTCCCTGGAGGATAACAGTCTCCCGAAAGAGGCTGTCGTTCAGGCCATAGGACACATCATGAATCTTTCGGAAAATTATAACCGCCGTCAGGTCGTCAAATCGCTTCAGGAATATCTCAAGGACCCGGGCATACGAATCCGCATCTACGCCTGTTCGCTGCTGATGCAGATGGGAAACAAAGATGCGCTGAAAAGCATACGGGACATGATGATCATTAAGAACAAGAACATACAGAGGGAGATTCTCTCCATCGTTTCGGCTCAGAAATCCCTCGAATTTTCCTATTTTCTTATTTTCCTTCTGAAAGAGGAATACGCCATTTCGGGGGATATCATAGCGGCCCTTAAAATGCTGCCCCGGGAAGAACTCGTTGAGATAGATCATTTCATCGTCAATATCTTTAAAAAATACGAATCCCCGGACTTTGATATCGGTGAAAGCCGGGGCCAGGCGCATAAGGATGAGGACTACGTGTCGCAGAAGGGTGTGGAACATGCCGGGAAAACACTTCTGTACATAGATGTCCTGAATTACTCTGAGAGGGTCGAGGAAGTAAACATGCCTGGCATGGCGATGGTCTTCAGCCGGATCAACGAACTCACCCTCGCAGAGGCGCAGAAGAATAAGGGGATCATCAGCTGTATCGGGGAGGGGAAGGTTCTTTCGTATTTTCCCGATCCGGCCATGGCGGCCTACTCGGCGCTGGGAATCATCAACAACCTCAAATACTTCAACAGTACCAGGGCCGCCGAGGAGAAGGTTTACACCCTTATCTATATCATTTCGGATAAATTCAAGATCATCAACGGAGAACTGCTTTTTCTGCCGGATCAGAAATTCAGAATCATGTCATCCTCTCCCCTGAAAAACAGGATCATAATAGACAACAGGAGCGAGGAGCTGCTTCGCGAGGATTTTAGCTGTGAGCTTCTTCCCGAGAACATGTTTGAGAGAAACTCCCTCATGATGGATTTCCATGAGCTCATAGATCCGGTCAACTTTATGACGGTAGCTCAGGAAATTCTTGGACGGCTCGTCCGGGAGGAGCAGGAAAGGGAGAAGATGAAGCTGCAGCTGGATGAGGAGATCAAGAAGCATAAGCGCCAGCAGAGCTCCCCTACGGCCATTGCCTATATGCAGGCTCTGGATGATCTTGGGAAAATCATGAAAAACGATCTCAACGAGATCAACAAGTATATACAGCGACGGTCCACGGATCGCGAGATGATCAACAACGTAAACCGTATGCTCAGCGACGTTTACAAGCGGTTCCTTGTCGAATCCTCAAAGATCATCGTCGAATAGATCTGTTGCCAGACAGTCTGTTGCAAATATTGTGAGGTTTTTTGAAAAAAGGTTGATACCCCGGCTCATCTGTGATTGGATTAAATATAATCATATATTGACCCCTCTGGCTGAAGAGTATTCCCACCGGCACCTCGATAGTGGGATTCCCTGGAGCCCCCTGTCCTTCAGTGAATAATAATAATCATCACGAAATATGGGCTTTACAGGGTGATATTATTGTATTGTGAGGAAAGCGGGATGCGCAAAGTACTTCTATTAACTGTATTCGGAACCCTGCTGTTTACGATCTTTACACTGAATGCCCAGGAGAAGGCACAGGAGAAAAAGTCTCCAGTAAAGGAAGGAACGGCGGCAGCAGATAAAAAGGAAAACCCCGACAGGGGTCCTGGGGGGGAAGATGATACTAAAAAGCCGGTAATAGAGAAGACTGACGCAGGTGCCGCCGCAAAGGATAAAAAAGCTGCGGAGAACGGGAAAAAATGGGTCTGGACTGACATCTTCGCCTTTGATACTCCCCGACAGAAGGGTCCCGACGATAAAAAGTGGTCCTTCTCCCTTGGCGGAATGTTCTTCGATAAAAACGGGAATACCGATTCTCTCCTGGCCAACGGTGAGACAAATCTGGAATTTGATGATAACGTTAAAAACTTTGAGATCTTTTATCAGACCTTTTATTCAAAGGTAAAAGGGGATGTGATTGAAAACCGGGGCAACGGCATTGTCAAATATGACCATTTTCTTATCCCGAGAGTGGAGTTTTTCATGTTTACCCAGCATGAGTATAATAAACGATTGTTATTGAAATACCGGAATAACGATGGGGCGGGTCTTAAGTTTGTGCTCATCCGGAACAATTACTGGAAACTCGACATCAGTGGGGCTCCGGTATTCCAGTATGAGGAATATGAGGAAAAGGACCCGAAAAAGGAGAAGCGGTGGTCTCTCAGGTTCAGGACGAGAATTACCCCCTTCAAACCCATCTCCCTGAACTATGTCTTTTTCTATATTCCCAACATGACGGACAAGGAAAACTACCGTTACAGCCATGACGCCAGTGCGGTAATAGCGATGACGAATATTCTCTCCTTCAAGCTCGGATATATTTATATGTACAACAACGGAGCTCTTCCCGGGACGGGAAAAGCGGATACCAACCTCTATGGTCAGATCTCCCTCACCCTGTAGGGGAAGAGGATATTATGTCTCAATAACTGTTGTGAGAGGGTGTTATCAGGAATTAATTGACATAGTAGGGCTTTTTTATCATTTTGGCCGGTATTTTGTATTGACAAATAGAGTGCCGATAAAATAATTTCCCCCTAACTATTTCAGGAGGTATGATAGTGGCGGTAAAGATTCGTCTACAGAGAGTTGGTACGAAAAAGAGACCCTTTTACAGGGTGGTGGCTGTTGACAGCAGAAAGCGCAGAGACGGAGATGTCATTGAAAGCCTGGGGCAGTACCAGCCCATTTCCAATGATGTCCAGTTTTCCGTGAACGAGGAAAAGGTTATTGATTGGCTGAAAAAGGGAGCCCAAACAACTGATACGATCGAAAAACTATTGAAGAGAGCCGGAATCTGGAAAAAGTTTAAAGAAGCATAAAAATCCCCCTGGAGGCGAAAATGAACTATAAAGATCTGGTGGAGTACATGGTCAAATCGCTTGTGGACCATCCTGAGGAGGTTCAGCTTCGTGAGATTGAAGGCGAAAAATCGACTATTCTGGAACTGAAAGTCACCAAGGAAGATATTGGGAAAGTGATAGGGAAGCATGGCCGGATCGCAAGGGCAATAAGGACTATCATCAACGCCTCCGCTACCAAATCCGGGAAGAGAGTTGTATTGGAAATACTTGATTGATCGGGGAAGAGTATCTAAGAATTGGAAGGATTACAGGCGTACATGGGCTGCATGGGCGCCTCAAGGTTTACGAGATTACTGACGTCCCTGAAAGATTTGCAAGGGGACGGTCCATATATTTGAGTAAAGGCACATCCTACATTCCCTTTGTGATAGAGCAAAGTCAGCCTTATAAGGGAAGGATAATCCTGTTAAAACTGGAAGGGATCGGCAGTCCGGAGGAGGCTCTTGCGGTCAAGGGCGGTGAGCTTTTTATCCTGAAATCTGATGCCGAAAGTGATCGGCCTAATCTCGAGGAAGACTCCTTTTACTATTATGATCTGCTGGGATGTGATGTTTATTGGAAGGGAGCCCTTTTCGGTAATGTTATTGACATCATGGAAGCAGGAAGCGGAGAGATTTTGGTGATTAAGACACCGGATGGAAAGGATGTCTATGTTCCCTTCGTGGAATCCATGGTGGATACAGGCAGTATTGATCTGAAGAGAATTGAGATTCATCCCGTGGATGGATTGTTCGATACATTTTAACGACCGGTTGACCATTGTCGACTTTCAGGATCATAACCCTCTTTCCCGAGTTTTTTACGAGTCCGCTGGAATCGGGACTGATGGGAAAGGCAGTCAAGGCCGGTATAGTTTCGGTTCAGATGGTCAATCTGAGGGATTATACAGATGACCCCTACCGCAGCTGTGATGATTACCCTTATGGGGGCGGGAGCGGGATGGTGATCAAACCGGAGCCGCTTTTCCGGGCCCTCGGGGAACATGCCGGGAAGGCAACGGTGGTTCTGACCACGCCGGGAGGCAGGCTCCTGGATCAGGGGCTGGTTAAAACGCTCTCGCAGAAGGATGATATCTGCATCCTCTGCGGCCATTATGAAGGAGTTGATGAGCGGGTCGTTGAGAAGTATGTCGATCTTGAAATCTCCATCGGAGATTATATCCTTTCAGGGGGTGAGTACGCTGCCCTGGTGATCATGGACGCAGTGGTGCGGTATGTGCCGGGTTTCATGTCCAATCCGGAATCCCTGAAGGAGGAGAGCTTTGAGAGCCATCTTCTGGAATATCCGCAGTACACCAGGCCTGCGGATCTGGAGGGTTACGGGGTTCCGGAGGTTCTCTTGAGCGGTGATCATGCCAGGATAGAAAAGTGGCGGTATCTAAAGAGTGTCGAGAAAACACGAAGGCTCAGGCCGGATTTATATAAAAGACATCTTATCAGAAAAATTGAAGGAGAAGAACCATGAACATTATTGATAAAGTGGAAAAGGCGGTAAGGCCGGTAGACAGGGAGCTCGATTTCGAGGTGGGTGACACCGTCAAGGTTCATTATAAGATCATTGAAGGCAACCGGGAGAGGGTACAGGTGTATGAGGGTATCGTGATTGCCATTGACAATAAGGGATTGAACAAATCATTTACGGTACGCAGAATCTCCTATGATGTGGGAGTCGAGCGTATCTTCCCGGTGGCCTCCCCGAAGATTGCCAAGATAGATGTGCTGAGAAAGGGGAAAACCAGAAGGGCCAAACTCTACTACCTCAGAGAGCGGACGGGTAAGTCGGCCACCAAACTGAAGGAGAAAAGGGTCAAGATCACGAAGAAGGATGCGGGTATAGTTCCGAAGTCCGAAGCCGCTCCGGAAGCGACCGAAAACGGCGAGGGCCAGCAGTAATTCGCGGAAGAAACAGGCATATCAGCGGCATCCATCCCACCTTCCAGATTGAGAGAAAACTCTTCCGGGAGGGTTTCAGAATCATCGCCGGGATCGATGAGGCAGGAAGAGGGGCCCTTGCGGGGCCTCTTTCTGTTGGTATGGTTATCTATAAAACGTCCCTGTTTGAAGAAACACCGCCGGAACTCCTTTCAGGAGTCAACGATTCCAAAAAGCTAACCCCGCGACAGCGGTCTGCGGCCCTCGGGATCATCGAGGATCTGTCGGAATGCGTCCTGTTTCAGATGGTCTCCCACGCGCTAGTGGACCGCTACAATGTCAACGGCGCTACACGCCATGCCATTCTGAAACTGCTCGCGCGAACCCCCCTCAAGCCGGATATCATTCTGATGGACGGCAAGGTGTCGCATCTTGTGGACATCCCCCTGCGGGCCGTTGTGCAGGGAGATTCCCTGTCGCTTTCCATCGCTTCCGCTTCCATCCTCGCCAAGATCAACAGGGATCGTATCATGGAGAAGCTGGATCGGGTCTACCCCGGTTATGATTTTTCCCGCCACAAGGGATACGGAACCCTTTCCCACCGTCAGACCATCAGGGACAAAGGTCCCTGTCCCATACACAGGAAAACCTTCGAACCCCTCAGGGGGATGCTGGAGGAAAATGATTGCTATTCCGGCAAGCTGCTGTTTTAATAAATACGGTTCAGGTATCATCTGTATCTCCAGGTAATCAGGAATACTTAAGGGCCGCATATAAAGGGGTTGGGGGGAGATGAAGGTAGGCAGCGATCAAACCCTGAGGTTTACAGGGGATTCCCGGGTTCAGGGCTATCTGAGGAATCTCAAAAAGGGAACCGTTTTTTCCGCGAGAATACTTCAACGCCTGGGGCCCAAACAAGCATTGATCGATATCGGGGGTAGTTCCGTTCGTGCCGAGTTTCTGAAAGGCGTCCCGGCGGGAAAATATCTTTCCTTCGTGGTGCAGGAACGCCGGGGCACTACTTTCATCCTGCGCATGATCGATGAGGATACTGTACCAGGTCCTCTTAAGGACCTGCAGCGATTCACCCTCTTCTCTCAAAAGCATCTCGAAGGATTAAACCCCAACCGGTTGAACAGGATGCTGCAGTCGGGCCTGGAGAGCCTCTACCTTTTGAACAGGATATGGGCTGATGAGGGGGATGATAAAGCGAGGGGAGGAAAAAACATCACCCGCCTCCTGAACGCCCTCATGCAGAAAGGACTCAGCAGGGAGTCTTTGGAAGGGTTTCTCTCCCTGTTGAATTATTCTCCGGACAGCCGATTCATATTCGAAATTCTGCAGCAGGCGGGATTTCTCCCCTTTTCGGGAAAGGGAATGCAGGAAAAGGATAAAAAGGATAGAGGTCATAAGGGGGAACTCCTGGAAGAGGCTGTGCAGGATATCCTGAATGGGGCTTCTGAGGGTCTGTATGAGGACTGGATGATACAGGAAGTGATAGAGTTATTGATCTCCTCCGGTCGGCAGGTCAGGGCTGTGGTTCTCAGGGAGCGGTTCTGGCCCTATGAGGACGAGGGGGAGTGGAAAGTTTTCCGCATCCTGGAAGGCGAACAGGGGATACTCTGTTCCCTGGATCTCTCGGCGCTGGGCCACCTGGAGATTTTACTGCGAATGGATCAGGCGCTGCACATCAGCTTTTTTGCCGGGAGTCCTGAGGCTGTTGAGGTTCTTCGGGGGAGATTTGATGAATTGAGGAGCCTCCTGAGCGGCCGTCACAGGGATGGAGTCGTCCTGAATGTCTCCAGCCTCCGGGAGGCGCTTGAAAAAATCATTGAAATTAATAATTCTCTGACGTTAACTAGTAATTTTGACATCAAGGTTTAAATGACAAAGGAAAGGAAAGGCGTTGCTTTAGGATATTCCTCCGATGATCAGGCCCCCAGGGTCCTGGCTGTGGCAAGAGGAATTTTAGTGGATAAAATGATCCGGATTGCCGAAGAAAAACATATAACGGTATATCGGGATGCGGATCTGACGGAGGTCCTCTCCGCTGTTCCTCCAGGAACGGAAATACCTGAAAACCTCTACAGGGCTGTCGCTGAAGTCCTCACGTACTGTTACAGAGTCAATTCTGAGTTTAGGGAAAAGTTGGACAGCATGGGTAATCGATAAGATGGCTGAAATGAGAAAAATCCCCGTTGAGGACCTTAAGCCGGGCATGTGTTTTGACAAACCGGTTTATATCGACAGCAACAACATGCTGGTCGGTGCCAACATCTCCATTAAAGAAGACGATATCAAAAAACTCATGAAATGGGGCATCAGCTCCATAGAAACCTCGGGTAATCTCATTTCCACGGAAGCGGATCTTCAGTTTAAGCAGAAGATCGACGCAGCCAAGGCCGTTGATGTCCGTGAAATCGTAACGGATTACAACAACCTGATCAAGCGAAGGAAGAATCTCATCCTGGTTCACCGGGAGACCTGCGCCGAGGTCGAGAGGATACACAACGCTATACGCAGCGACGAGAAATTTACGCTGGAGAAGCTGGGTGAGGCGCTGGATTCCATCATCAGGCTCATGGGGGAGAGCTCCAATGTGTTCATCTTTCTCTACGGTCTCGACGAGGGGAAAAACTATCTCGTGGTACATTCCGTAAACGTCACCTTTTACGCCCTTCTGATTGGCATCGCCCTGAAGTATACCCCGGCCCGGCTGAGGGAGCTGGGCCTCGGAACTCTGCTCATCGACGCCGGGATGCTGAAGATTCCGAATTATATCATACACAAGCAGTCCAACCTGACGGACCAGGAATACAACGTCATCAGGACGCACCCCCTGCACGGCTACAAGGTCCTGAAACAGCTGGGGAATGTGGACGAGCGGATTGCCATCGTTTCCCTGCAGCATCACGAACAGTACGACGGCCGGGGCTATCCGCGGGGTCTCAAGGGGCATCAGATCGACGAGTACGCAAGGATTGCCTCCATTGCGGACAGTTACGAGGCCCAGATATCCAGCCGCAGTTACCGGAAAAAGCAGTTCTTCTACCACGCCATGAGAAATCTTCTCTCCAGCGGGGTGAATAAATTCGATCCGGTCATTCTCAAGGTCTTCCTCTCCCGCATGTCGGTCTATCCCATCGGCTCTCTCGTGGAGCTCAGTAACGGCAGCGTGGGGGTGGTCGTCGGCTCGGTTCTGCAGAAGCCGCTTCGACCCATCATAAAACTCATCTTTGACAGCCAGGGGAAGCGTATCGAGGGGACTGTCATCCTCAACCTTCTGGAGGAGATCTCCCTGTATATCGTCAAAGCGCTGGATGAGGATGAGGCGGGAGTAAACTTCCTGGACGTTCTATAAAGACGGAGAATCACCCCATCATTCCCTGAGCATGGAGAAATACCGAAAACACCTTGGAAATGAGGGAGAGCAGGCGGCCGCTGACTTCCTTCGGGAGGAGGGGTTTGTTATCCTGGCGAGAAATTACTCCCTGCGCGGCGTCGGGGAGATAGACATCGTGGCCTGTTGTGAGGCCCTGATGCTCTTTATCGAGGTAAA
>CALCJG010000404.1 GCA_937967705.1 uncultured Spirochaetia bacterium | reverse complement strand
GATGAATAATGGGGATCAGTTCCAGGGAAACCATAAGGTCCACTCCGTAGGCAACTCGTTTGGCGTCATATTTGGTCCCTTCCAGTTCGTACTGCATGGGGGCCGCTTGATAATAGGGTCCCACACCGACACCGACGATTCCGGCAATACTCGTGTTCAGGTGTCCGAAGAGCCCGTACTCCCAACCGGACATCGACTTTCCCTGCTTTTCCACAGTGTTCGTGGCCAGTTCTCCCGTATCCAGTTTACCGGCGAATCCATATCCGCCATAGGCTCCAAAATCCACAATGGCATAGCTGGTTGCGGGCAGAAGTACAAGAACGGCCGCCATCACCAGTATTGCTTTTAACATTTTCATAATCCTTTAGCACCTCCCTTTTTTATTGCGGTATGATAACTTCAGTGGAGGGAATCTTTCCTTTCCCCCTCTCATCACTTCGGGTAGAATCTAAACAGGAATTACGGATTAGTCAATTTGAAAATCAGGGAATCGGATTTTTTTACGCTTTGCTGCCCATCCCCCAATTGATCACCAGGGAAGGCTGAATGATTATATCGGTCTACAGCCCCTGGGACCTGGCGCTGGTAACGAAGACGTCCTCAAGTGTCGGCAGGATCTTTTCCAATGAGTAACGGCTTATCCCCTTTGCCTGGAGAAAACCCTTCAGCTCCCTGGGCAGGGGGAAACCCTCGTCGCAGAGCAGGTGAATCTCGCTGCCGAAGATTGCCGCCTCATGAACATATTCCAGCCGGGCTACCGAATCGAAAAGGGCGATAAAATCCTCCACATGCAGGGAATAGACGCTGTAGGGTAGAGACCTCTTGAGATTGTCCGGGGTATCAAGGGCGATGATCCTTCCCGCAATGATGAGGGCGATCCTCTCGCAATGCTCCGCTTCATCCATGTAATGGGTGGTGACGAAAATGGTCTTCCCCTGTTCGGAGAACTGATAGATGAGTTCCCAGAAATTCCGTCGCATGATGGGATCCACCCCCGAGGTCGGCTCGTCCAGGAAGAGTATGGGCGGATCATGGAGAATGGCCGCGCCCAGAGCCAGACGCTGTTTGATTCCCATCGGGAGAGTCTTGACCAGGGAATTCTGCCGGGTGCCTATTCCCGCGATTTCCAGCGCCAGGGCGATGCGCTCCCGGAGATGCCTGCCCTCCAGACCGTAGACGCTCCCGTAAAATTCCAGGTTTTCCACGACCGAGAGATCCTCATAGAGGGAAAACTTCTGTGACATATAGCCGATGATATCCTTGATCTGTTTCTGCTCCTTCAGGATATCCCGGCCCATCACATGCCCCGTACCTCCGGTCGGGGCGAGAATGCCGCAGAGCATTTTGATCGTGGTACTCTTCCCGGCGCCGTTGGGCCCCAGAAAACCGAAGATCTCCCCTTTCTGGACGGAAAAGGTGATATTGTCCACTGCGGTGAAACTGCCGAATTTTCTAAGGAGATTATTTACCTCAACGCTGTTTTCCATCATTCCATACCCCTGCTGATCCGTCTCGCGCTGAAACCGAAGAGAAGGCATCCTAAAATAATCATCGCCAGGACCTCTTTCCAGAGATAATCTATCCCCACCCCCTTGAGGAATACGGCCCGCGTTATGTCCACGAAATACCGGAGGGGGTTGATCAGCGTCACATACTGTATGGTATCCGGCATGGCATAGATGGGGAAGATAAACCCGGAAAGCAGTATGGACGGCAGAAAGTAGAGGAAGGTTGCCAGTATCGACTGTTGCTGGGTCCGGGAAATCGTCGAGATGTAGAGCCCTACGGCGTTGGTCGTGAAGATGTAAATCAGGCTTGCGAAGATGAGAAAAAAGAAATTCCCGTTAAACGGCACCTTGAACCAGAAGAGGACAACCACAAAGATGATCAGCACATCCACTAGGCTTATGACCGTTACCGGTATCGTTTTACCGGCGATAAGCTCCATGGGCCTCAGAGGCGACACGATGATCTGCTCCATGGTCCCGGATTCCCGTTCCTTAACTATGGACATGGAGGTCATGCTGATCGTGACGATTCCAATGAGGAGTCCCAGAAGCCCAGAGAGGAAGAAATTACGGCTGGAAAGATCCGGATTGAAGAGAATCCTCTCCTTGAGGTTGACGCTGTCTCGGAAGCGCACCATCTGTATGTTCTTGCTCAGGACGCTGGACATGACGGAGTTTCCCAGATAGGCAAAGGAATAGTCCGAGGTGATCTGATTGACATACGCCACGATCACTGCAGCCCGGCTCGAGTCCGTCCCGTCGACAATAATCTGCAGGCGCGACACCTTGCCCGTTTTCAGCCGGCGGGAGAATCCCTTTTCCATGTGCAGGAACACCTCAACCTCCCCGCCGTCCAGGAGGGGAGTCGCATCTTTGATGGATTCGACGTATTTATAGGGCAAAAAGTAGCCCGAGGCCGTAAACTTCTCCACAAACCCCCGGCTGAGAGCCGTTCGGTCCTCGTCCATCACCGCCATCCTGACATCCTTCACATCCGTTATGGTGGCATAGCCGAAGAGAAGTATGTTGATGATGGGGGGAGCGAAGATGACGATACGCATTCGCGGGTCCCGAAAGAGCTGCTTGAATTCCTTGACAAGGAAGCTCTTCAATATGTTCAGCCTGATGAATCGTTCCATCGATCCCCCCCGCCTTTTATCATTCCGGAAGTTTGAGAGACAGTTTGCGCAGACTTATAATTCCCACCACCAGGGCGTAAAGGATGAGGAAGATGATCTGCGTCCACATCATGGTAAAGGTGATTCCCTTGAGGGCCACACCCTTCATATAATAGATCAGGTATTTGGCCGGCACGAGATAGGTGATGAACTGCACGACTACAGGCATGTTCCTGATCGGGAAGATATAGCCCGAGAGTATGACCGAAGGCAGATAGGTTATGGTGATGGCGATCTGAACCGAAAGCACCTGCGAGCGGGTGGCCGAGGAAACCATGATACCCAGGCTCGACGTTCCCACCAGGAACAGCATCGCCACCAGGCATAGCTCGATGAAATTGCCCCGTATCGGCACGTTAAAAACGAAGTAGCCCACAGAGATGGTCATGATGATGTCGATGAGGGCGATGAGCAGATAGGGAATCAGCTTGCCCGTAAAGACCTCAAACTTGCGCACCGGCGTGGTGATGAGGGTCTCCATTGTGCCCCTTTCCCATTCCCGGGCAATGGTCAGCGAGGTGATGAGAGCCGAGATGATGGACATCACGATTACGATGATCCCCGGAACGATGAAGTTCTTGCTCTTCAGCTCGGCGTTGTACCATATGCGGCTGCGCACGTCCACCGGAACGCTGATCTCGCTGATCCCGATCCGGTTGAGCTCGCTGATCTTCCGGTCCCGGTTGAATTCGTAGATGATGGCTTTGACGTATCCCAGCGCCACAGTGGCGGAAGTGGAATTCGAGCCGTCGATCAGCAGCTGCATATCAACGCTCTTACCGGAGCGGTAGCGCTTCTCGAATCCCCGGGGGATCACGACGGCCATGACGATCTCACCGGAGTTGATCATATCGTCGATCTCCCGATAACTGTTTACATATTTATAAAGGGATATGTATTCTGTATGGGAAAAGCCCTCCAGAAGGGAGCGGGAAAAAGAGGAGCGGTCCTGATCGTAGATTGCCGTACTGACCTGCGTTACATCCATGGTGAGGGCGTAACCGAAGAGCAGCAGAAGAAAGACGGGCAGAAAGATTGAGAGGATCAGGCTGATGGTGTCCCGGCGTATCTGCATCCACTCCTTGTCGGCTATAGCTATAATGCGTATAATCGATTTCATTATCTTCATAGGCTTGCCGCATCCCTTGACACGATGTCCACGAAACAGTCCTCCAGTGTGGGTAGCTTCTCCCGGATCTCCAGAACCCGTATCCCCTCCCTCTTCAGAAGTGCCGGGATTCGTTTTTTACAACGGCTCACGCTGTCCACGAAGAGGCGCAGCGTACTGCCGGTCATGATTATCCCCTTATACTCCTCATCCCTGCGAAGCAGCATCTCCGTATGCCGGGGATTGCTGGTCTTGAGCTCCACGAAATCCCTTCCCACGGACTTCTTAATCTCCCCCGGCTTCCCGGATATGATGAACCGTCCTTCGAACATGAGGGCCACCCGGTTGCAGCGCTCGGCCTCGTCCAGGTATGCGGTGCTCACGACGATGGTCACCCCGTCCCCCAGGAGGTCGTAGAGGATTTTCCAGAACTCCCGGCGGGAGACGGGATCAACGCCGTTGGTGGGCTCGTCCAGCAGGATGACATCGGGACTGTGTATCAGGCTGCAGGCCAATCCCAGCTTCTGCTTCATCCCCCCCGAGAGATTGCCGGCAAGACGGTCCCTGAAGGGCCCGAGCTGACTGAAGGCAAAGAGCTTTTCCATCCTCTGGCCAATCTCCGTCCGGGATACGCCGAAGAGCTTTCCGAAAAACTGCATGTTCTCCTCCACCGAAAGATCCTCGTAGAGGCCGAAGCGCTGGGGCATGTAGGCCAGGTTTTCCTTGATCCCGTATGTATCGCGGAAAATGTCTCTCCCCTGCATGGAGATGCTTCCCCGGTCCGGCTGGAGGATGGTGGACATCATCCTGAGCAGAGTGCTCTTTCCGGCACCATCCGGTCCCACGATTCCGAAGATCTCCCCCCGCTGAATATCGAAACTCAGGGAGTCGACTGCCTTCAGGGAGCCGAAGCTCTTCGTGAGTTCCCTCACCTCAATCACTTCTTTGCCTCCAGCAAAATGGCGGCATCCGCCGGCATCCCGGGCTTCAACTTATTCTCCGGGTTCTCCAATGCGATCTTTACGGCAAACATCAGTTTGACGCGCTCATCCTGGGTCTGAATGGTTTTGGGGGTAAACTCCGCCTTGTTGGATATGGCCACGACATGACCGGAAAATTTTACACCGGGAAAGCTGTCCACAGTAGCATAGGCCTTCTGTCCGAGCTTGACAAGCCCCAGTCTGGTCTCCTTGACGTAAATCTTGATCCAAGGCTTTTTCAGATCCGCCAGGGTCAGGATCGCCGAACCGGGGAAAGCCATCTCCCCTGTCTCCATGTTTTTCTCCAGCACGGTCGCGTCAATGGGGGAATAGATGACCGCATTTTCAATAGTGGCGGAAACCTGATCCACCCCCGCCTTGGCCACACGATAGGCGGTCTCGGCATTGTCAAGATCCCTCTTGGAAACGGAACCGGTGGCGTAAAGATCGCGGATGCGCCGCAGGTTTTTTTCGGCGTTGTTCAGGTTGGCCCTGGCTGAGTGTTTCTGTGCGCTCAACTCATCGTATTCCAGTTTCACGATCAGATCACTTCTCTTCACCTCGCTCCCCTCCTCGAAGGGAAGGCTCGCCACACGGCCGGCGATCTTGGAGCTGATCTCTATCTCCGTGACCTCGATGGTCCCCGACCCCTCGATGCGGTCCCCGTTGTTTCCCATGTGCCGGAACACCTCGAAATAGAGTATGGACAGAGTGAGGGCCAGAACCACAACTCCCAGGGGTATAAGTCTTTTTTTCTCCATTATTTCACCTCGCCAAAAATCATCTTTTCATCGTTGATGCCCATCTCCCTCTTCAGCTCCGCCAGGGCGATGAAGTAGCCGTTAATGGCATTGATATAGCTCGTCTTGGCCGTTGTGAGAGAGAGCTCGGCGGAGAGAAGCTCCGAGTTTTTTATGACACCGGCGCGATAGCTCTCCCGGGCGATCCTCAGCCCCTCCTCGGCCCTGGCAACATTCTCCTTCTGGGACTTTATGGTCATGGAGGAGGTGATGAGTTTCGAATAGCTGCTCTTTATGGAGATCCCCACCAGCCTCTTCAGCCGGGTAATCTCCTCCTCCGCTTCCCTGACGCGGGTCCGCTCCTCCCTCTCCTGTGCCCTGACGGTGTCCGCGGGGATCAGCGAGCCCCAGCGATAGGTGGCCGCCACGCGCACGTACCAGGTGGTCTGCCATTCGCTGGTGCCGGAGATCTGGGAGAAATCGGGGTTCAGTGTCATGGGAGCCGGTCCCGGCACGCTGATGGTGGGGCTTACCGGGTTGGGCATGTACTTCGTCTTGCCGTAATACCCCCCGACGGAGAAGGTCGGCCAGAGGTAGTAAGAGCTGTTGGCGTTCTCGGCATGCCGGGCCATGTCCCTCTTCAGCCTCAACTGCAGGAGTTCCGGCCGGTTCTTCATGGCAATGCCCGTCAGCCTCATCATCTTCGAGTCCAGGGGATCATCGGGTTTTTTGAAGTCCGTCGCAGTGAGCACGGACTCATCCGCAGTGTAATCCCCCGACTCGCTTCCCAGGTGGAAATTGAAAAGGTCCATCGCCACGCGGTAATTGTTTTCCGCCTCGAAGAGGGGGGGCTCCTGGCTTTTCAGTTGAACCTGGGCCTGCAGAAGTTCGAAACGGGGCACGCTGCCCGTGCGGTAGAGGTTTTCCACGTCCTTCAGGTTGGCCTTGAGCACCGCAAGGGAATCCCTGCGCATTTTGACCACCTCACCGGCGAGGAGAAGATCGAAATAGCTCTTGATGACATTATACTCCACATCGGTCTTGATCCTGTTTGTCTCCTCCCTGGCGGCCGTGTAGGCCTTTCGGGAAAGCTGCAGGGAGTTGTAAAAGACCCCGGGATTGATGCCAAATTTCAGCTGGAGGATCTTGATGTCATACTGACCGTCGATCATGCTCATGGCCCCGCTTTCAGCCTTCTGCCGCGCCAGGGACGCCTCGGACTCCAGAACCGGCATCAGCTGCCCCCATACCGCGTTCACCTTCTCATCGGCGGCCTTGAGCCGCTGCATGGCGATCTTATAGTCCTGGTTGTTGAGCAGGGCAACGCTGACAGCCTCCCTCACGGAGATCCTTTCCCTCTTTTTCTCCGCCGCCCCGTACCCGCCGGTTATGCCGCTGAGTAAGAGCAGACCCGTCAGGGCAATCAAGAGGCTTTTTCTATGGGTAATCATCTCACTTTTCCTCCCTGCTGCTCCAGGCCGTTTCTGATTATCCCGACCATATTCTCCTGAAAATCCTTCATGAAATTCTCCGTATACATTTTTTCATGCAGGGTGGTCCCCGCCAGCATGATCTGCAGGGCGTTAAAGAAGACCACCGAGCCGACGATTTGAAAATAGGTATAATAGGGGTTGACCTTCCTCATGCGGCCGGTCTTCATCCCGCCCTCAATGAGGTCAACCACCATGTCGAGTATGGGGGTCATAAAATGGGGCAGGGTGATTTTTCTGAAATAGGTGCCCCCGCTGGAAAGTTCGCGCATCATCAGGCGCACGAAATCGAGGTCAATGGAGTCGATGAAATCCGTGTAGGTGGCGATCATGGCGCACAGCTGGTCCACGGGGTCCTTTTCCTGAGGGAGATTGTCCTTTATGAGATCATGAACCTTCTTAAAGGTTCCGGTGAGGATCTCCTCGTAAAGAGCCTCCTTCCCCTTGAAATGGTAGTAGATCATGGCCTTGTTGAGTTTGGCCCTTTTGGCGATCCTTTCCATGCGCGCCCCGTCGAATCCGTACTGGGCAAATTCCTTCAGGGCCGCTTCGATAATCCTGTCTTCCGACTTTTCTTTTTTCATTTTACTAACCAAATAGATAGTTAAACTAACCAGTTAGTTAACAAAATACCTCCTATTTCATTTTTCGTCAAGTCACTCATCAGATTTTTTTAGTTATTCAGGTTTTTTTTCCGAAACGGCGGGATTGAGACCCCGCCCTGCCGAGAGAAAGTATGTAATCAGTAAAAACGCCGTAACCAGCATGATGACGCCGCTTACGAGGAAGGACGTTTCGTATCCGAAGGTCTTGCCCACCCGGCTGTAGACCAGGGAACCCGTGAAGGAGCCCAGCAGCAGAATCACCATCACCAGGCTCATATGGCCACCCATCCTGTCCACATGAAAGGCCCGGGATATGCCGTAATAGATGATCACCATCACCAGGGCATCCCCCATGCCGTGAAGCATGCGCATGGCGAGGGATATCTCGAAGCTTCGGTTGACCTGCAGGATGAGGGAAAGCCCCGAGAGGACAATGCCCGCCAGGAAGACCTTGCGCATCTCCCAACCCCGCCGGTCCACCATGAGCCCCGTCCCGTAGGCCGTGAGACCGAAGGTGATGAATTCCGCACCCATGTAAAGGGCCGAGAGGGAAGGCGAAAGCCCAAGGTAATGCTTGAGGAACAGGCCGTAACAGGTATCCTCTGCCCCCCAATGCAGGGAAAAGAGGAAAAGGATGAACAGGAGCGCCGCTGCGCGCCATCCGCCCAGCCCCCCTGCGTACTCCGAAAGGGCCACACGCCGCGTTTCATTGACCCTCAGGAAGAAGGTCAGTGCGGTGGTAAGTCCGTAGAGGATACCTGCGATGATGTAGAGCGAGTAGAGAGGCCATCGGCTTAACAGGGCCGACGTGAGGGCAAAGCCCAGAATGGCGGCCGAGGAGAAGACCAGGCAGTAGCGCCCCACATGAACGCACCCCTCCCCTCGGATCACCTGCTTAAAGAAGAGGGAATCGAAGCTGATCTGAAATAGATTGCGCGCAACGCCGAACAAGAGAAAGAGGAGAAGCATCACCCCGAAGGCGGATACCTGTGTGAGGAGGAAGAGGAAGAGGCTCGCCAGGATCAGGCTGACGAGAATCAGCCGCCGGGACTGAACCCTGTCATTGAGTATGCCGTGCGGAACCGTGAGGAGTATTCCGGTTATGTAGGCCTCACCGATGAGAAGTCCCGTCCGCCATCCGGTGATCCCCTTCTCCTCGAGAAGCACCGGCATGAAGAAGAGCAGGGGAAAGAGGAGCGCCCGAAAGAGAAAGAAGAGGGAATACTCGGGGATGTGATGTTCGCGCATGGCTTCAGTCTTCAATGGAGAAGGAAACGGTTCCGCCCTTTTCCCGGCGGAGAACCACCTTGGAAGGGATCAACCCCGCGAGACGCTGGTCCGATGAGCGGAGGGAGGGGAAGTCTGCGGTCTGCAGAAACTCCTGCAGGATTTCTATACGCGTCTCGAGGAGGGAAACATCACCCTCCCCGGCCGCGAAATAGAGATCCATGAGCCGTTTCAGTTCCCGGCGCGATTCCGTTTCTATGCAGTGGTCCCCCAGGGAAAGAACCACCTCGGCGTTTCCCGTTTCCCCGTCGGCACCCATGGGTCGTTGAGCCGGTCCTACCAGGCTCCGAAAATCAGCTTGTGTATGTCGTTATAGATGACGAAGACACCCAGGAGGATCAGCATCACCATGCCGACCATCTGTATCTTCTCCATCAGCTTGTCGTTGATCGGTTTGCCCCGTACGGCCTCGAGGAGGAAGAAAACGACATAGCTTCCGTCCACCATCGGGATCGGCAGGAGATTCATGACCATGAGGATGATGGAAATCTGCGCCATGATCAGGATGAACTGGGACAGCCCCTTGTGATACGCCGTGTCGCCGGCAATCTTGGCGATCAGGATGGGCCCGGAGATGTTCTGCCGGACGTCCAGATCCCCGGAGATCAGCATGCCGATCCCCTTCAGGTTCATCACGATGAAATTATAGGGTTCCACGAAAGCGCGGATGAATCCCTCCCCCACCCCGTAGCTGATGTGCACCATCTCCGGCGCAATGGCGGGCTCCACGCCCAGAAAACCAAACTTCTGATACGAGATCACCCCGGAATAGACACCGCCGGGATTCTCCAGCGTGGCGGGTTTTCCCCTGAGGGCGGCCACGACCGTCTTGAACTCGTCGAAGGTCTTGACCGGCTTGCCGTTGATCTTCACCTTCCCGTCCTGAATCGCCTTTTTGATGATGCCCAGCTTATCCTCGCCGCGGATGACGATATCATGCTTCTCTCCCTTGAAACGGGGATCCTCGAATTGCTTTACCGTAATCTCCTCGCGCACGCCTGGGACGGCCTTGACCGTCATCTCCTTGCCGCTCCGGAAAACGGTCAGGCTCACCTCCTTCCCGCCGTGAGCCCGTATATAGTCGACGAATTCATCCGGGGATTTGACGGCCTTTCCGTCCAGAAGCCTTATTTCATCGTACTCCCTCAGCCCCACCCTGGCCGCGGTGCTGTTCTTAACGATTCCCTTGAGGACGATCTTGTCTCCATAAGGCATAACGCCGATGGTATAGTAGTCCTTCTCAGAATATCGCTCGGGCTGTACCGTAAAATCCAGCACTTTACCGCCGCGTTCGGCCTTCACCTTAAGGGGCTTGCCATGGGAAAAGACAACCTTTCCCCTTACTCCAAAAAAGTCTGTCACCCTGTTTCCGTTGATTTCGATGATTCGGTCGCCGGTCTTCAGGCCGGCCTTGAAAGCCGGGGTCGCCGGAGCTGACTGCTGTGCCTTCTTATAATCGTCCAGGACGATAATCCTGTTGGTTTCCTTATCGTAGCCGATCATATTCATCGCGAAGAAGAGTATGATGCCCAGGAAGAGATTGAAGAGAGGGCCCATCACCACGGGTACGATCCGCTTGAGCGGAGGGGCCGACAGGAACTCATAGGGTTCGCCCTTCCTCTCCTCAGAGGGGTCGTCCCCGTAAAACTGGCAGTAGCCCCCGAAGGGGATCAGGGTCAGCTGATAGGTGGTATCACCAATCTGCTTCTTGAAGACGCCCTTGCCGTATCCAATGGAGAAGACCCGGGCCTTGATGCCCACCATTTTGCCTCCCAGAAGATGGCCCAGTTCGTGGATGAAAATACAGATCCCCAGGAGCACGGCGGCCCCCAGAATCATGGTTATGATGTATCCGATTGTCATGTCATTCCTCAGCTTTAATTTATCTGGTATAATTGCCGGTTCGGGGGAAAGCGACTTTTTATATCCTTAACCCATCCAACAATAGCACGTAAGTGTCTGTAAAACCATTTTTGTTACATCCGAAAAAAAATGCGTTCCTCATCCAGGAATGAGGGAGCGGGCCTCCTCCCGGGCCCAGCGGTCCGCGTCGAAGACAGCCTCAAGAGAAAGCTCACCCGTCACCCTGTGACGGCCCATCACCGTTTCTACTATTCTGACAATATCCGTAAGGGAGATTTTCCTGCCGAGAAAACCGTACACCGCCTCCTCGTTGGAAGCGTTCAGCACCGCCGGCATGGTCCCCCCGGCCCGGCCCGCAGCGTAGCAGAGATCCAGGGCGGGATATTTCACGCCATCGTAGGCGGAAAAGGTGAGCTGTCCGATCTCGGCCAGGTTGAGCGTTCCGAAGGGATTGGTCCGCTTACGGGGATGGGACAGGGCGTAGAGGATGGGCAGGGCCATATCGGTGATGCTCATGTGGGCGTAAAGGGCCCCGTCCACCGTTTCCACCAGGGAATGGACGATGCTTTCCGGATGGATGACGACACCGATCCTGTCGTAGGGCATCCCAAACAGGTGATGCGCCTCGATCACCTCCAGACCCTTGTTCATCAGCGTTGCGGAGTCGATGGTGATCTTCTGCCCCATGCTCCAGGTGGGATGGGCCAGGGCCTCCTCGGGGGTCACGCCAGCCATCTCCTCCGCGGCCCGATTTCTCAGACTCCCCCCGGAGGCGGTCAGGGTGATGCGGCTGACCTCCTCGTGGTTCAGCTTTTCCATGAGCTGGAAGATGGCGCTATGCTCGCTGTCCACGGGAATGAGCTCCACCCCCCGGCTGGAGGTTTCCTTACGGAACACATCCCCCGCCATAACCAGAGTCTCCTTGTTTGCCAGGGCTATACGCTTCACATGGGGTATGGCGGCCAGGGTGGGGGCCAGCCCCGCGGAACCCACGATGGCCGAGAGGAGCAGGTCCGTTTTTCTGACAGCGAGTTCCATCAGCCCTTCCGGCCCCTCCAGGTATTCCACCCCGGGATGCCTTTTGCGCAGATCCCGAAAGGCCTCGGAGCGCACGGCCTCCTCGGATTCGACCGCCACCACGGAGGGGTGGAACTCTTCGATCTGTTCCTCGATGAGCCCGAGATTGGATCGGCAGGAGAGGCCGTAGACTTCGTACTCCGGGTTCAGGAAGCGGAGCACCCGCATCGTGGAGAGGCCGATGGAGCCTGTGGAGCCGAAGATGGTGATCTTGGAGGACATCGTCCGTTTCAGGCCATCCCCTTCAGCACAAGGTAATAATAGTAAAAGGGCATGGAGAAGATGAGGGCGTCAAAGACATCCCACATCCCGCCATGGCCGGGAATGATGGAGCCGGAGTCCTTGATGGACCCGTCGCGCTTGACGGCGGACTCCACCAGATCCCCCAGATGGCCCAGCAGGCTCAAGCCTATCCCCACCAGTGCAGCCTCCAGGATTCCGAATCCGAGGTCCCGGCCAAAGAAGATCTTCAGCACCTGGGTTGAGATGATCATGGAGAGAACGCTGAAGAGCAGTCCCGAGAAATATCCCTCCCAGGACTTGTTGGGGGAGACGGCAAAACCGGTCTTGTGCCTGCCGAAAAGCACCCCTCCGAAGTAGGCGAAGGTGTCGTTGAGCATCACGACGATATTGAGCACCAGGATGTGATAGAAGCCGTCGTTTACGGCCTTCAGGAGAATCAAATGAGAGAAACCGAAGACGATGTAGATCACACCGAAAACCGTTACCGCCAGGGAGTAGATCCCTCCCTGTATGGGTCTGCGGAAGATCTGATAGACCAGAACGGAGCAGGTAAAGAGCGCCACCAGGGCGAGCATCACCCGGGCGTCGAAGCTCTTGACCAGCCGCAGTCCTCCGAAGGCGTAGAGATACATGACGGCATTGACCGCCGCTCCGGCGATCAGCCCAGCCCAGAGGAAGGGCTTCTGGTTTTCATCCCTGCCGGAAATCTGATAGTACTCGAACAGGCAGGCCAGGGTAACGATGAGGGATACTGCCAGCACCGGCAGAGAGTAAAACATATCCGTGTACAGGAAGATGACATACACAGGTAGGGCCACGAGGGCGCTCAACACACGCTTGATGGTAGACGTTGTAACATCGCTCATAATCCGCCGAATCTCCTTTCTCTATTCTGAAATTCATACACTGCCTTGTAAAGATCGCCGGGCTTGAAGTCCGGCCACAACACCTTAAGAAAAATCAGCTCGGCGTAGGCCAACTGCCAGAGCAGAAAATTGCTGATACGGTATTCCCCGCTGGTGCGTATCATCAGATCCACCGGGGGGAGCTGGGGCACGTAGAGATGCCGGGCCAGCCGGGCGGGGGTCAGAGCCTCCTCCCCCTTCCGGGTTTTCAGCCAGCCGTTGACCGCGTCCACGATTTCCTGCTGGCCCCCGTAGTTGATGCAGAAATTCATCGTCAGAGTCCGGTTCTGCCGGGTCTCCTTCTTCATGATGTCTATGATTTTTCTGGTCCGGTCAGCGAGCCTTCCCATAGTCCCGGAGAGGACGATTCTGATACCCTTTTTCCGTATCTTCTCCCGCTGGGACTCAAAGTACAGCTCCAGGAGATTCCAGAGACCCTGGACCTCCGAGGCGGGGCGGGACCAGTTTTCCGTGGAAAAGGCGTACAGGGAAAGCACCTCCACCCCCAGGCCGATAGCGGCATCCGCCAGAGGCTCGATGACCTCGGCGCCCCGACGGTGGCCTTCCATGCGGGGGAGTTTCCGCTTCTCGGCCCATCTTCCGTTTCCGTCCATGATGAGAGCGATATGGCGGGGTATCTTCTGTTGATCGATTAATGCCTTATAGTCTTTCATTATTCAGCACAGGGGCCACGAAGCGCGGGACCCGGAGGATCAGATGTTCAGGATCTCCTTTTCCTTGTTGTCCGTCATCTTTTGGACCTCATCGGTGTACTTATCCGTCAGCTTCTGGATGCGGCCTATGGCGTTCTTGGATTCATCCTCGGATATATCCTTGCTCTTCTCCAGATCCTTGATCATATCGTTGCCGTCACGCCGGACGTTGCGTATGGAAACCTTGCACTCCTCGGCCTTCTGCCGCGCCAGTTTCACGTATTCCTTTCTCCTCTCTTCCGTGAGATCGGGGATCTGAATGCGTATCAGGTTTCCGTCGTTGTTGGGATTGACGGAAAGGTCGGATTTCAGAATGGCCTTCTCCACCGACGAGAGATTGCTCCTGTCCCAGGGCTGTATGACCACCAGACGGGGTTCGGGACATGAGACCGTGGCCACCTGATTGAGGGGCATCTGCGTACCATAGACATCCACCTTGATCCCGTCGAAGAGGGCGGGATTGGCCCGGCCCGTTCGGATCGAGGCAAACTCCTTCTCGATGGTCTTGATGCTCTTCTTCATTCTGTCTTCTACATCGCTGATAATGTCTTCAACCATAGGTTCCCCCTAAAATGCCTTTGACATGTTTTGGAATACGACTCATCAAACACCACAGCCGATACGGCCAATGACGGCTAATAGATCAGTGTGCCGATTTCCTCGCCGGAGATGATTCTTCTTATGGAATTTTCCTGGAAAAGATTGAACACGCAAATCGGCAAACTGTTGTCCATACAGAGGGAGATGGCCGTAAGGTCCATAACCCTCAGCTGGCTCTTGATTACGTCGATATAGGATATCTTCTCGATCTTCACCGCATCGCCGTGCTGCAAGGGATCCTTGTCGTAGACCCCGTCCACCTTGGTGGCCTTGAGAAGGATGTCGGCGCTGATCTCTATGGCCCTGAGGCTGGCCGCCGTGTCCGTTGTGAAATAGGGATTGCCCGTCCCGGCGGACAGTATGATGACCCTTCCCTTCTCCAGATGGCGCAGGGCGCGCCTCCGGATGTAGGGCTCCGCGACGGCCTGCATCTGGAGAGCCGACATGACCCGCGTAGGCACCCCCAGCTTCTCCAACGCATCCTGCAGGGCCAGGGAATTGATGACGGTGGCCAGCATCCCCATGTAATCCCCGGTTCCCCGGTCCATTCCCAGGGCCTCCCCGATGCTGCCGCGGAAGATATTGCCGCCGCCGATAACGATGGCCAGCTGGGCGCCCCGCTTTTGCACCTCAGCGACCTCGGCGGCAACTTTCTTCACGATCTTGGGGTTGATCCCGTTGATGTCCTCGCCGGACAGGGCCTCCCCGCTGATCTTCAGCAGTATTCGCTTGTAGGGTTTCCTCTTTTGGTCACCGTCGGAATCCATTCCTACTTACCCACCTCGAACCGTACGAAACGACCAACGGAGATGTTCTCCCCGATCGTAGCGATCTTGTTCTTGATGAGATCCCTGATAATCACCTTCGAATCCCTTATGGATTCCTGCTCCAGCAGGCATACCTCAGAATAATACTTCTTGATCTTTCCTTCAACTATTTTATCGATCACGTTGTCTGGCTTTCCCCCTTCCTTGAGCTGGGCGCGGTAGATCTCCTTCTCCCGCTCTATGTCTTCCTGGGAAACATCCTCTACGTCCACATACTGGGGACTTGCGGCCGCCACCTGCATGCAGAGTTCACGGCCCAGTTCCTGAAACTCCGTGTTCCGGGCCACAAAATCGGTCTCGCAGTTCAGCTCCAGCATCACACCAATCTTGCTGTTGGTATGTATATAGGTGGCCACGATCCCTTCTTTGGCCTGACGACCCATCTTCTTGCCGGCGGAGGCCAGCCCTTTCTTCCGCAGAAAGTCCACGGCCTTTTCCATGTCGCCGCCGCATTCCACGAGGGCCTTCTTGCAATCCAGCATCCCCGCCAGTGTTTTTTCCCTAAGTTCCTTGATCATTTCACTTGTTATGTCTGCCACTTTACTTCACCTCGTTACAATGTATTTTGCGCCCGGGCAACCAGGGGCCTTCCGCAGACCGCCCGCGCGTCCATCCATCCTCGCTCAATAATTCCGGCAAAACCGTCTGCCTGATACCGATTCCCGGAGGAGAGGATTATTTCTCCTCTCCCTCGAAATCGTTCTCTTCCTGCTCGTATTTTTTTCTGTAATTTTCCTTAATATCCAGCTCTTTCTTCATGCTGGCGTCGCCGGCCTCGGATTTCTCGGCCTCTGCGGCTGTTTCTGCGGGCTCATCGGCTTCACTCTCTTCGGCGACATCGGGCTCCGCTTCTTCAAAGCCCTCTGCATCCTGGCCGCCTGAGGCGCCCTCAATGATGGCCCTCGACATGACCTCCAGAAAGAGTGCGATGGCCCTGATGGCGTCATCATTGCCCGGCACGGGATAATCGATTTCCTCGGGATCGCAGTTGGTGTCCACCACCGCAAAAATGGGTATCCGGAGCTTCCGGGCCTCGTTGACGGCGATGTTTTCCCTCTTGGGATCTATGATGAACAGTGCGTCGGGAAGCTTTGCCATGTCCTTGATCCCCGCGAGAACCTTGTGCTTCTTGGCCAGCTCTTTTCTGAGCATCATGATTTCTTTCTTCGTCTCGGCATCCCATATATCCGTTTCGCTCATCCTTTCCAGCTCTTTCAGCCTCTGAATGGACTTGCTGACCGTGTGATAATTGGTCAGGAGACCGCCAAGCCATCTTTCGGAAACGTAGAACATGCCGCATTTCTGAGCATATTCCACAACGGCAGACTGGGCCTGCTTCTTGGTGCCCACGAAGAGAACCTTGCCCCCGTTGGCGGCTATCTCCTTCATGGCACTGTAGGCGACCTTCAACCTCTGCATGGTCTTCTGAAGGTCGATTATGTGAATCCCGTTCCTGGCAGTGAAAATGAACTGCGACATCCTGGGATTCCATCTTCTCGTCTGATGCCCGAAATGGACACCGGATTCCAATAACGCTTTCATTGATACCACTGACAATGAAGTTACCCCCTATCATAAAAAAATGTAATAGTGCCTTAAATGCACCCAAGCCTGCCCCCCCTGTCGGGCGGCAGTCCCTGTTTCACTGAAAGATTTATACCCTTTTGCGGAAGGCGGCAACCGGATCTTGCCGGTTTAAATCTCTATACTGCCTCTTACGGGATCCTGTCCCCGGACAGTACGTGATAGCCGCAGGTGCGGCCTTCTGGCCCTCAGGCCTTTTTAAAAAGAAACACCCCGGCGACAATTCCCAGAACCGCCGAGATATTCAGCCGCAGGCTGAAGCTTAAGATCTCCAGATTAAATCCCACGGGGCCGGTCAGGTTTTCTTTTATCAGGGAGAGCGCCGGGACCATCTTCGCAATCAACGCCCCCAGAGCCGACCCCAGAAGGGCGCCTATGAAAACGAAGGAGAGAAAGTAGCCCAGATTTCCCTTTTCAAAAACCATAACCGAATCTTCAGATTCAACCTCATTATACGCTCCCTCGATTTTGTCAAGAGATTTTACGCTCCCCAAACCCCTCCGGGCAAGACAGGGGGGTGATGATTCGTTTCGATGAACAGAAGGGGCCCGTTTGGTGAATTTTTCCTTGTAATAAACCTTTCTCCTGATATACTAAAGGGAAGAGGTGATCATGGCCGTTAACGAGAAGAACAGCATGGGACATATGCGCCCCTACGCCGGGGATATAGCCGCCTTTTTTGTTCTCTGGATCATCTTCATTGCCCTCTACTGGCTCACGGAATCGGCGGTGGATGTTCTGATCTTCCAGAAGGGCAGCTTCCTCGAGCGCCTCATCATGCCCGGTCGCGGTGAAATCACCCTGCGTCTCTTCCTGACGGGTTTCCTGAGCCTGCTGATCGCCCTCTTCATTCAGCTGTTCCTGCGCCGCAAACGCCTCTTCGAGCAGTCCCTGGAAAACGAGTTCAAGTTTCGCACCCTCTTCGAGAAATCCATGGACGCCATCTACATCCGGTCCAACGAAGGCTACTTTATCGACGTCAACCGGGCCATGCTGGAGATGCTGGGTTATACACGGGAGGAACTGATCGGAAAGGAGATCACGGCCATCTTCGCCCTGCAGGAGGAACGCAGGAAATTCGAGGAGCTGCGGGGACGAACCGGCTCCCTGAGGGACTACGAGATACAACTGATCCGCAGGGACAGGAGGGTGATCGACTGCCTCATCAGCACAACCGTTCAGAAAAATACCCGCGGCGTGGTCATAGGCTATCAGGGAATCATCCGCGACATCACCCAGCACAAGATCATGGTGAACTCCCTGAGGGAGAGTGAAACCAGGTTCCGGGCTCTTGCCGAGAGCATCGCGTCGGCCATCTTCATCATTCAGCGGACACACTTCATCTATGTCAATCCCGCCTTCGAGCGCATGAGCGGATACAGCCGGGAGGAACTCTCGACCCTTTCCTTCTGGGACATCGTTCACCAGGATTACAAGGACCTCACCCGGGAACGAGGCCTGGCCCGTCTCAGGGAGGAACGGGTCCCGGACCATTACGAGTTCAAGATCGTCACCAAGGAGGGCGTAGAGCGCTGGGTGGACTACACGGCCACGTCAATAACCTTTGAGGGGGAGACGGTCCTCCTGGGTGCCGCTTTCGACATCACCGACCGCAAGTGTGCAGAGGAGGAGCTGAGAGAGAGCGAGCTGCGCTACAGGGAGATTTTCAACAACGCCAACGACATCATCTACACTCATGACTTCGAGGGGAAACTCCTGTCCTTCAACAACAAGGCCTGCCAGGTTACCGGCTACACCCCCGGGGAGATAGAAAAGATGTCCATCTACGACGTCATAGCCCCGGAATACCAGGACTTTATCCGCATGATGATCCGAAGGAAGAGGGACAACCGGGCCTCCACCCTCTTCGAGGTGGAGATACTAGACAGGCAGGGGCACAGACTGGCCCTGGAGATCAACTCCCGCCTGATCTTCAAGAACGGAAAACCCTACGGCATCCAGGGAACCGCCCGGGACGTCTCGGAGCGGAGGCAGATCGAGGAAACCCTGCGGAAATCCGAGGAGAAATACCGCAATCTGGTGGAGAACATCAGCGAGACGCTCTTTACCCTGGACCGGGAAGGACGTGTTACTTACATCAGCCCGGCAGTGCAGCAGATAACCGGCTACCGGGATCAGGACCTGCTGAACCACGTCTTCACGGAATTCATTCATCCCAAGGACATTCCTGCCCTGATGGAAAGCTTTCAGAGAACACTGCACGGCATCTGGGAACCCTATGAGTTTCGAATCATATCCGCCGGGGGATCCACCATCTACGTCCGTTCGGCAAGCCGGCCCTATTTTGAAAAAGGGGAGCTCAAGGGGATCACCGGTATACTGACCGACATGACCCGCGAAAAAAAATCGGAGGAAGCCCTGCGCCGCTCCGAGACACGCTTCCGAACCATCTTCCAGGGTTCTGCCATCGGCATCACGGTGGCAGACATCAACGGGCGGATCCTCGAGGCCAATCCCGCCTTTCTGAGAATGACGGGTTACTCCTGGGAAGAGCTGAAAGACGTCAGCAAGCTCGACCTGACCCACCCCGAAGACCGGGATGAGGAGCGGGAGCTGGTGGAAAATCTCATCTGGGGTCAAGGCGGGCGCAATCAGACCGACAAGCGCTACATACGGAAGGACGGAAGCATTTTCTGGGGACGCCTCACGGTCTCGGTGATGCAGGAGACCGATGACGAGGACCGCTTCATCATCAGCATGGTGGAAGATATCTCCGAGAGGAAGAAGGCCCGCATGGAGCTTTCCATGGAGAAAGAGCGCCTTGCGGTCACGCTCCGCAGCATAGGCGACGGGGTCATCGCCACAGACGACGCGGGACGCATCCTCCTCATCAACCGCGTCGCGGAAGAGCTGACGGGATGGAACGCCGAGGAGGCTGCCGGCCGTCCCCTGGAGGAGGTCTTTCATATCGTGCGGGAGAAGACCGGGGAGGTCTGCGAGAACCCCGTCAAGCGGGTCCTCTCAACAGGGGATATTATCGGGCTTGCCAATCATACGATCCTCGTCAGCCGCGACGGAACGGAACGGGTCATCGCCGACAGCGGGGCCCCCATCCGCGACAGGGACAACCGTATCATCGGGGTGGTCCTCGTTTTCCGGGACATCACCCGGAGCCGCAAACTCGAGGAAGAGCTCATCAAGACCCAGAAACTGGAATCCCTCGGGGTTCTCGCGGGGGGGATAGCGCATGATTTCAACAACATCCTCACCTCGATCCTGGGAAATGTCTCCCTGGCCCTAACCCGCACTGACGACGACGAGAACCTGGCGCTTTCCCTCAGGGAGGCCCAGAAGGCCGCCTGGCACGCCCGGGACCTTACCCAGCAGCTACTCACCTTCTCCCGGGGGGGATCCCCCATCATGAAGGTCATCTCTCTTTCGGGTATCATCCGCGAGGCCGCGGCCTTTGCCCTCAGCGGTTCCAACATCAAGAGCGTTTTGAACATTCCCGAAGACCTGTGGCATGTCAATGCCGATGAGGGTCAGATCCGGCAGGTGGTCAACAACCTGATCATCAACGCCAAACAATCCATGCCCTCCGGCGGCGTCATAGAGGTCACGGCGGAAAACGTCTTGCTGGATACCCCTCTGAAATCCTATCAGGGCGCCCCCCTGCCCTTCACTCTGGAAAAGGGACGTTACCTCGCTCTCTCGATAAGGGATCAGGGAGTGGGAATCGACCCCGACATCATGACCCGAATCTTCGATCCCTACTTTTCCACCAAGGAACAGGGCAACGGACTGGGGCTCACCATCGCACATTCCATCATCAAACGCCATGACGGCTTTATCCACGCAACGTCCCGACCCGGCGAGGGCTCCTGTTTCTATATTTTTCTCCCGGCTACCGGGGAGACCGGCCGGGATCCCGTACCGGGGAACAGCGAACCCCTTCGAGGTCAGGGGCGGATACTCCTGATGGATGACGAGGAGACGATACGAAAGGTAGCCGGGGAGATGATCCGTTATCTGGGCTACGAGGTGGATTTCGCCAGGGACGGCGATGAGGCCGTGACGATGTACCGCCGGGCCCTGGATGAGGCCAGACCCTACGCGGCGGCGATCATGGACCTGACCATCCCCGGGGGCACCGGAGGAAGGGAGTGCATGCGCCAGCTTCTGGAAATCGATCCCGAGGTGAGGGCTGTCGTCTCCAGCGGCTATTCCAACGATCCCATCATGGCGGAGTACGGCATCTACGGCTTCGCCAGCGTCATTGCCAAGCCCTTCAGCCTGGATGATCTGAGCCGCGTGCTCCACGAGGTACTCCGGGACACGCAATCTCCGCTGAAATGACAAAGGAACAACTCCATGAAATCGACACCTTGCATTCCGGTTCTTCTCTTCTTGGTCACGGCGGGGCTTGCGCTCCTTCTCTTCGCAATAATGCCGACCCCGGATTCGCCCGCCGGAACCTTGGAAAAAACCTGTGGTGAGATTGAAAAACTTTATGACGAAACGCTGTCCGGCGCCGGCGGCAGATGCCGCACCGGAGCCGACTGCGACTGTTACGGACCGGTATCGAAAAAGTCCCTTTGCGGCGGCGTGACGGATAAAACCTCCGCCCGCCGGCTCAAGGAGCTTTCAAAGGCCTATTATGCCGCCAAATGCCCTGTACGCATCCGATGCGCCCCCTGGCTTTGCAGGCCCGTCTGCATCAAAGGCCGCTGCACAAGAGGGAGCGGCCGCCGTTAGAGTCGGAGCGGCGAAAGTCACTCTAGCCCCCGTCTGATGACAGTCCGGTCTTGATTGTTCCCCGAACTCCATTCGTAGAGGGCGATGGAGAGCGCCACGGAGGCGTTGAGGGATTCCACTTCCTTTCCAATGGGAATGGAAAGCGCCGTGCCCTTGAGCTCATCCGGGAGTCCCGGCCCCTCGACCCCCGGTATCAGGAAAAAATTCTCCGGGAAAGGGTATCCCCTCAGGGGCGCTCCCTCCCGGTCCAGGGTGATGATTCCGAGCCCCCTGTCCCGGGCCAGGTCCGGAAGGGCCGCCAGAGCCGGCCCCCTCAGGAAGCGGACCTTCAGCACGGCGCCTCCCGAAGCCCGCACGGACCGGGGATGGAAGGGATGGGCCGCTTCCCTGAGAAGGATCACCTCCCTCACCCCGAAGGCCAGGGCGGAGCGCACCGCCGCTCCCACGTTAGACGGGTCCTGAAAGGGCAGCATGAGAACGCAGCCTGAGGGCTCTTCCCCGTTCCACTCCCCCATTTCCGGCAGAGTCCTGACCAGAAGCGGACGCCCCGTACCGAAGAGATCCAGCTCGTTGAAGAGGTTCTTCTTCAGCAGAAAGCATCTGCCCTCCCTCGCGTAACGGGCAATCAGCCCGTTCATCACCGTGCCCCCTTCCCGGTAGCCATCGAAGAGGAGCAGGGCTTCCCCGCTCTTATCCTCATCGGCGGATTCCTCCACCAGGCGTGCCCCCGCAACCAGCGCACGGTTCTGCCGTCGAATCCCGTCGGGAGTGAGGAGCTTCTTAGATCGGAAGAGCGTCGTGTAGGGAAAGAGTGTAGATCTCGGTGGTC
>CALCJG010000403.1 GCA_937967705.1 uncultured Spirochaetia bacterium | reverse complement strand
AGATGAAGATTAGAGCCCTGGCCGCCACGGAATGGTTCGAGCAGTCGGAGCGTTTCGTGCGTCTCTATCAGGCAGGGGACCGTGCCGGAGCCCTGAGGCTGGGGAGCAAAGCCATGAAATCCATGGGGCTCGACTACCTTGTCATCACCGACACCCGGGGTCGTGTCTTTCTGCGGGCTCATGAACCTGAAAAGTACGGTGACAGCATCATCAATCAGGTCAACATACAGAAGGCTCTCAACGGGGAGCGCTCCGTGGGCATAGAGGAGGGTAAGGTCGTCAGGTATTCCATCAGGGCGGGCACGCCCCTGAGGACCCGTTCCGGGGGGATCATTGGAGCCGTTTCTACGGGTTTTGTCCTTTCCAATCTGGATTTTGTGGACCATCAGAAGAAGGTGCTGGGCTGCGATGTGACCATTTTTCATGGAGACATGAGGATCGCCACCACGATCATAAAGGAGGGGAAGCGGCTGGTCGGGACGAAGCTCGAGCATCAGCGCATCCTGGACAGCATCTTTAAAGAACGAAAGGATTTTTTCGGGGATGCCACCATACTGGGGAGACTCTATCACACGGCCTATCTGCCCATCGTGGATGTAAAGAACGGTGTTACGGGGATACTCTTTCTCGGCAAGGACGCGAGCGTGATCGATGATCTCCTCTTCGGCCTCAGGATATATCAGAACGCTTTCCTGGTGGTGCTGGGCGTGGTTTTCCTCATTCTAACGGTGCGTATTTTCCGGGCGGTGCTGATTAACAAGATCGAGGCTACCACCGCGATGCTCCGGGACATCTCCGAGGGTGAGGGAGATCTCACGGCGCGGCTCAGCATCAACTCCGCCGACGAGATCGGTCAGCTGGCCGAATACTTCAACCGTTTTGTGGGGAAGATCGGGGATGTGGTTCGGGACGCCAAGAGCATATCCGACGGTCTGGCGGCGGCCTCCGAGGAGCTGTCGCAGAGGACCTTCAGCTTTTCCGACAGCGCCCAGAGCCAGGCCGCCTCGGCGGAGGAGGTCAACGCCACAACTGAGGAGCTCTCGGCGGGTATGGAGACCATCTCCCTGAATACGAAGGATCAGTTTCAGTTCATCTCCCACCTGGTGGGAGAGATGGAGAGCCTCAACGGCATCATTCACGAGATGGGGGGCTTCATCGCCGATTCCCTCAAGCTTGCGGAGGAGATGTCCGGGAGCGCCAAATCCGGCGAGGAGTCCCTTCGCTTCATGAATGAGAGCATGGTCAAGATCATCCAGAGTTCGGAGCAGATGAACAGCATCGTGGCTATCATCAATGACATCTCCGACCAGATCAACCTCCTCTCCCTGAACGCCGCCATCGAATCGGCCCGGGCCGGGGAAGCGGGGCGGGGCTTTGCCGTAGTGGCCGACGAGATATCCAAGCTGGCGGACCAGACGGCCCAGAGCATCAAGGAGATCAAGTCCCTCATCAAGGACAACGATCAGGAGATCGAGAAAGGGCGCCAGGACGTGCGGGACACCAGCGACAAGATCGGCATGATCATAACGGGAGTAGACCGGATGAGCACGATGATGCACACCATCTCCGAGAAGATGCGGAAACAGCTGGAGGTCAACGATGTCATGAACCAGCGGGTGGAAGAGGTGAGGATCATGACGGAGCAGATCAGGAGCGCCACGGAAGAGCACAAGATGGCCACCGACGAGATCGCCAAGTCCACCTCCGTGATCAACACCATGACCCAGGAGATCGCTTCGGGCGCCGAGGAGATGGCCTCTACCGCCGAGGAGATGTCCGGCATGGCGGATTCCCTCAAGGGGAAGGTGGGTTTCTTCAAGGTGTAAGGCCGCCTGCCGCAAGGCCCCGAAACAAAAGCCAAAGTCATCTGCAATAAAAAGCCCGGCCATTGGAAACAGGCCGGGCTTCGCTTTCTTGGATTGTGGGGTAAGGCTATTCTCCCTGCTCCGGTTCCGATCCGGTCCCTCCCGCCTCTGCAAGTTTCTTGTACCGGCCGTATCTCCACCGGGCGCTGTTTTCCGCCGCCTTGTAGAGTTCCGCCGCCTTATCCGGGGAGGACTGCTTAAGGGAGGTGTAGCGCACCTCGCCCATGATGAAGTTCTGGAATTTTTCCCACTGGGGCTCCTTGGAGTCGAGGATGAAGGGGTTCTTTCCCTCCGCCTCCAGGAGCGGGTTGTACCGGTAGAGGTGCCAGTAGCCGCATTCCACCGCCAGTTTGCCCTCCATCTGGGATTTGCCCATGCCGGCGCGGAGGCCGTGGTTGATGCAGGGGGAGTAGGCGATGATGATGGAGGGGCCGGGATAAGCCTCCGCCTCCATGATGGCCCGCAGGGTCTGAGTCTGGCTGGCACCCATGGATATCTGGGCCACGTAGACGTTGCCGTAGGCCATGGCCATCATGCCCAGGTCCTTCTTCTGCACCCTCTTACCGGCCGCGGCGAACTTGGCCACCGCCGCCAGGGGTGTGGACTTGGAGGACTGGCCGCCGGTATTGGAGTAGACCTCCGTGTCCAGAACGAGGATGTTGATGTCCTCCCCCGAGGCGATGACGTGATCGATCCCGCCGTAGCCGATGTCATAGGCAAAGCCGTCACCCCCGAAGGACCAGACCGATTTCTTGACCAGGTACTGTTTCAGCTTGAGAAGCTCCATGGGGCACTCCCCGCCGTCCTTTTCAAGGAGCGGAACCAGCCGCTCCCGGATCTCCCTGCTTTTCACGGCGTCGTGGTGGGACTCCATCCATTCGCTCAGAGCGGACTTGAGATCCGGGGACACGTCCTTCTCCAGTATGGACTGGGCCAGGTCGGCAATGCGCTCCTTCATGTGGTTGATGCCGGCC
>CALCJG010000402.1 GCA_937967705.1 uncultured Spirochaetia bacterium | reverse complement strand
TCCCTGGGAGAGGCAGCCGTCCTTGCCGATGACCAGGTTCAGGAAGACCGCCGTGCCGGCGTCGAGGTTGCCATAGGGTGTTTTTCTCCAGCTGTTGACGAGCAGGGCCCCGGCCGACAGCAGGGGGATGAGCACCATTACGACAGCGAGGATGATTCGTTTCTTCATTTGATATCTCCCTAAATAATATTTTCTTGTGCGGTGATATGGCCGCGGGCGTTATATGCCGCTGCCTCTTGCTTTATCCTCTTCCTGTTAAGGACTGCAGGCACCCCGCCGGATGGACTTTGGGTTTGCCTGAGGGGAGGGGCTTCTGCAGGTTCTGGAATCCCTCATCCGCTTATCATGGGGCAGGGCGGGATTGTACGTCAAGAACTTATGGGAGTTCGGGTCTCTTTTCATACCGTGTTCCTGCACGGCAGGGGCAGGAGCGTTGTGGGGATATATGGCAACCCCCGGTTGAGGGAACTTCCTTTGCCCAGCCATGGATGCGGTCCGCCGGCAGGAGCGCCGCGGCCTGCCCGACTCGCACAAGGCGGGGACTTATCTTCCCCATGTCGGGGGGTGGGGATTTGTTCCTGGGGAGGAACTTACCCTGCAGGAAGGGTGCAGGGCGGCACCCTTCCTGCACCTCCCCGCGCCCTCCTCAGTCGCCGGAGGGGCTGGCGCCCATAACTCAGCTCGTCCGCTGCGCGGAGCTCGCCTCGGACAGATGGGCGGTTTGTATCCGCCTTCGGCGGATGGTTTTAAGGGTCGGGGTGTATGCTGGAAACTTGCTGATCCCTCTATATGCGTGCGGGAGGGGGTATCCCCCAATATTCGATACCGCTTTTCCTTATGAATTGTTTAATCCCTCTTTTCATACCGGAAATGCAAGAATGGACTTCTTTCCCACTGGAAGGGCCGGGGGAGATGGCATGTTCGTCTTTTTTTGGCATATCAACTGCAAAATTAGTATTGAAATTATTATGCTTATTTTCTAGCCTTTAAGAAAAGGGTGGGGAGTGCCTTTTCGCCGGGTATTGGCCGCGTTTTTTTACAGATGGAAAATTTCAAGCCCCCTGAAAGGGGGCTTTTTTGCAGGGATTTACGGGAAATCAGGCGTCAGTTTCTGCCGGTAAGAGATCTTCTGTATTACAGCAAGGCGTCCCGGAACAGGGAAGTCTTCTTGCTATTGCTTATCGGTGAATATACAACTCGGCTCCATAGGCGATAAATTCCTTTTTCGTCGGGTGGGCGATGATCATGCTGCCCCCGCCATTGCTCTTGTACACGATTTTACCCGTGGCGGTGTCCCATACCCAGAGCACATAGCCGTCGACAACGGCGTAGTACTTGCCGTCAAAACTGGCTGTGCCCTGGGTGGGATCTATCTGTAGATCGGCCAGTTTGCTGTGTGGAAACTTGCGCGACTTCAGGTTAGTGTATTCGACGATGTAACTCACGGAACTTCCGCTTTCAGCATGAAGGGCGATGGCCCGATTTCTGCCAATTTCATTAAATGATTTCATCGCATATTCGCCAAATACTTTCACGTTACCTGCGATCTTTCTTTTAGCTGTCTTGAAATCGATTGTTTTGGCCTTGTTCTGACAGGTGAATGCGACAATTTTTTTCGCCTTTCCCCCATCAGGAACATAGAGTTTCGGTTTAGGCAGCCAGCAATTGTCGGTCGTGGGATTGATGACAAGATATCTCCAGGAATATTTTCCCTCTTTAACATTGATCTGAGTCGCATAAGCCCTGCTGTTTAAATCCAAAATCCCATAGATAAAGCCGTCTGCTGCATAGTGTGCATCCTGTAGCACATAATAGTCATTACCGTCTTTTCCGACAATCTCCTTGACCTTGCTCCCTGTGGTGGCGTTGATGATTACAATTGAATAGGCCAGCTGTGTGATACCTGCGCGGGATTCGCCGTACCACACTGCCACATTGTCCCCAGCCGGAGAAACTGCGAGAAATTGGACGAACACATTATCTCCGGCGGTTTTACCGGTAAACACGGCCGTTTTCCATTTAAGCTTCTGACCGGCGATGTCCCAGCAGACCAGATTGCCCGCATTGGTGCCGACAAAAAGGCCGTCTCCGTTTGCCGAATAACGGATGACCGTAACTTTTTCATCATGAGGAAATGACTTGTCAATATCTGTCTTCATCGCGAGTTTCCAGTTGTCCTTTGGCCCGTCCTTCCCGAAATCGTCCCGCGATTCATATCTTTGAGCAGCTTCCCAGAGTTTCGCAGCTGGTTTAACCGATGGCTTTTTAATTGGTTTCTTGGCCTGGGTATGTCCATTTATGCAAAGCACCAAACAAAATATAAAGATGCCAAGAATCATTCTCCATGCATAATGTAAAGTTGACATAATCACCCTCCAATTTATTGAATGCATTTATATCTCCCCCAAATATGATAATATGTCAATTGGATTTTCATCTGAACCTCATATCTCTCGTGGAGAAGATAGTAAAAGCATTGAGGATATGGAGACACTATGAATAGATCACGATTTAGTATGAATTCAGTTTCTGGAACTTACGTTCCCCGGCCGCAGTCTGGAATGGAAAAACTAATAATTTTTGGAAAATTGATTTGATAGATGAGCATTTATAATATATTCTACAGTAGAGTTATTATTAGTACAGCAATGTAACCGAGGGAGGGATTTGAGGGTGAAAACTGGATGCAGGGGCGCTGTTTTCGTAAATCCAACAGAATAGCAAACACAGGTTTCAATGATACTAAAAGCGTTAGTATAGTAAAAAGACTGCCAAACGATGTGATGCCATCATGTATGAAAAAAACCTCTCTGTGCGGGGATGCCTTAAAGTGTGTACAGAGAGATTTTTGTAGATTTCCCCATTACGGGTAGAAAATTAAAAAAAAAGCGGAGGAAATATGTTAAGAATCATCGTGGTCGCTTTAATCGTGGTGTTTGCCGGCTCGCTATTGGAAGCCAAAATGAGCAAAGTGCAGATATCTCGTTGCCAGAGTACCTGCAAGAACAAGCGTCATCAGTGCGAAAAAACAGCCGGTAAGAACAAGCAAAAAGTCTATGAGTGTGCCGTCAAGTTTGATCAATGCTATAAAAATTGCAAATAGAAAGAAGATGTCTTAATTTAAGTTCAAGCTGTACAGTCCCTTCCTCTCCTGAGGATCTCCCCGGAGAGGAACATTGAAGTATCGATGATATAATTCGTTGTAAACTATATCCCTGCATGGTGCATTTATGTTCAGCCTTTTCAATGGAAATTCGTGAAGGTTGGCCATTCAGGGAATAGGAAATATAAATAATTGATTTTGCAGTCATTGCGCATATTGTTATGATTCACTGCCGGGACGGCGAGTTTACTAACTCGGGGAGGGTTGGTTATTTTCTGCGGGATATTAATCTTCTGAAAACGGACTGTTTTTCTTAACTGATATTATGATCCTCCGTGTGCGGAATGGCGTATCCCGAAAAGCAAAGTTTAGTTAACAAAAAGAATAATGGGAGGAATAAAATGGGTCAATCGCTTATTGGAATCATCGCCACGATTATCATTGTTGTCATCTTCCTCATCATGAAAAAAAAAGGTTTCAGCAGTACGGCGAACGCACTGGCGGGGAATTTTTCGCAGAAGTTTTGTTCTCTAACCGGGCTCACCGCCGGTTCGGACGATTTTTCTGGGACTTACAAGGATTATGTGTTCAATGTGAAATCCGAGATGGGTACGGACTATGCCCAGGCCATACAGATGAAGGGGATGAAGGTTTATCCCAAGCTTACAGTGATCCTTCGGGCTGCCGGGTCGTCATTTCCTTATACGGTGCTCCGGGAAGAACATAATGTTCTGGTGGATACGAATCAGAAACTTAACAGCCTGATTACAGGGGGAGGGGGGCCACTGCCGGCTGAACTCTCATCCCTCAAGGGGAAGCTGCCGAGAGTAAATGGAGTCTATTCGGAGGAGGAGGCTTTTGCGGCTAAGGTCGTTTCCGATCAGGAGTTGTCTGCCCTGTTGTCTAACTGGTTTTATCCAAACATAATTCTGCAGGGGGACCGCATCGTGCTGAGGCTGGATCACGAAAACGCGCAGAAGAAATTCGGGGAACGGATGATCTCGCCGACATACTGGGTGGAGGCTATGGATATCTGCGTGCGGCTGGCAGATGTTGCCAGGGGTTAACGAATCAAAGCGTTTATTAGTAAAAGGTTTCCAGGAGGCATATACTCCTTCATCACTCAAAGATCGATATGGGGGGATGTCCCGGGTTTATACAAAACCAGCTTTGCTGTTTCCTGTGACCGGGACAAAGGTCGATGATTGGCTGTTGAAAACACCTGCTGGTGATTTAAATATATGCATTAGGGGGGTCTATGAAAAAAATCTTGTTCGTATGTACAATCTCATGTTGTCTCCTTTTCCTGTCGCTCCCGTCCTGTCAAAAAGCGAGTGATAAAAATTTAAAAGACTGCAGTAAAGAATGCAAAGAGCAGTTGAATAATGCTGTTAGCAAATGCAGTTCCCTTGCTGATGAGATGGAAGCGACAAAGTGCAAGTTTAAAGAAATGACAAATTTTAACATTTGTGTGCAGAAATGCAATAGCGCTTCCATGGGCGGCAGCACGCAGTGAATTCAGGAAGCCCTTTGCTATCCATCTGTGGCGTATGGGGGGGCTGTAATTTTTACTACTGCTTTTACTAAATTTTCAGGGAGGATCGTATGAATGCCTATAAAATCATGTCGTTCTGGGGCGTGATTATTATTCTGATTGGAATAGGTTTATTCGGACTGGGGTTGACTTATCAGCTTTCCAAAATGGATCTGGAAAGGAATGGGGTTGTTGTCAAGGGCAGAATTACGGACATTATTTCTAATCCCCCTTATCGTTCACCCATGGTGACATTTAAAACCCTGGAGGGCCGGCAAATCGTTTTTAAAAGCGAGTTGGATGTCAATGTGCGTTGGTTCCATTACACAAAAGGCCAGGAGGTTGATGTGATTTACCATAAATCCACCCCTCCTTCCTACTCCCGCCTGTTTTACGGGAAAAACCCGCATCAGACCTACATGATTAATGGTTTCTGGGAAAAGAATACTGGATTGTTGTCCCTCTTTGGTTTTAGTTTAATCGCCCTCATCGGGGGATTCTTTTTTAGAAAGATTTTCGCAAAAAAAGCGGCTGCCTATGCGGAGAGAATGAAGAGTTTGGGATTGTAATACTGCACTTCATACCTGTCCTGGCCATGAACTCGCCGGCAGGCATTTTATGTAACGCCATTTTGTTCTTACTCCGGCTGTCCCGCCCCTAACAGGGGGCTGGGATGTTATAGACAGTCTGAAATCAGTCATCTGTAATCGCAAAGCCCCCCGCGTCTGAGGGGGGCTGTCTGTCAAACGGGCTGTGTTGCCGTAGCCGTTTTTTTGTTTTCGGGCCGCATAACCTGCGTTCTAAGGATTATAATCCAAAAATGCGGGATTATTTCTTTGAAAAATACTCATTTGCTGCAACAATCAGGATGTGTCGCTTCTGCGATGACAGCATCACCGAGACCTGGGAGGTATGTAATGAGTTCCAATGCCCTGCTTTTCATACTTTTTTTCACTGCCTGTATTGCTTTCGGTGTTTTGTGGGAAGTGTTTCGACGAAGATGTCCGAACTGCGGAAAATTTTTTGCAAGGGAAATTGTCCATAACCAGACATCCTATAATAATGATTTCCGGCATGAACGAATGAAGAAGACCACTGTAAGCGATTGCCGGTGCAAGTTTTGTGGGCATGTCTGGACTCAGCGTTATACAACCTCAAAACGTCATCATTAAGAGGACGGAAAGCAATCACGACCTCCGTGCATCCAATGTGGAATATGCCGGTTAGCTGCCGACATGTTCCGGATATAATTTATCCGCTTCGACCCTTATTCCCGCATCCTTAAGGCTTTTGGCTCAATTCTATCGATGAATGAATATGTGGGAGCCCAGCGCGATGAATCTTCCCCCGCGGCGATGTGTTATAATCTTACATCCTCAACCGCTGCTGGTGTAAACGCTCTTTCCCGAGGCTGCATCTCAAACACA
>CALCJG010000401.1 GCA_937967705.1 uncultured Spirochaetia bacterium | reverse complement strand
CCACCGAGATCTACACTCTTTCCCTACACGACGCTCTTCCGATCTAACATCAGAGATCTGCTTATCGCCGCCATACACCTTCTGGGACGCGGGAGCTTTCAGAACTATCTTCGCAGGAGGGAGGAAAAGCGGGAACGGGAGAACCTGCAGCGGGCCCGCCAGCTTATCTGGCCCCGGAGATGATGCAGGTTATTCGCCTCAGCCCCCTCTTCCCGGGGGAATAGGATGACGAAAGACATGATGGTTTTATCCTGAAGTAGAGCTTTTATCCCTCACCATATCCTGAGTTATGGAAAACTGTTCATTTAACACCTCCATAAACATAAATATTTGTTTTATTGACAAGACAAACATACCTTTCACAATGGTTCAAACAAGCCACGAATACCGCAGCCATCGGCTGAGGAGAGGTATTCCCCGGACCGGTATTGCGTTATGTCGCGTATATACTTACGGAGGTATTCTATGAATTCCACACAGTCTTACGATAAAACCACCATCCCCGGCATCTTCAAAAACACGGCTGCGGAGCAGAGAGGCCGGGTGTTCCTGAAGATCCGCAACGGTGCGGCCTGGAAAGAGTATTCCTACGATGATGTCAACGGAGAGGTGGATGCCCTGGCGTCCTATTTCCTCATGAAGGGCATCAAGCCGGGGGATAAGATCGCCATATATTCCAACAACCGCCCCGAGTGGGCCATTGGGGACATCGCCACCCTCGCCATAGGGGCCACGGACGTCACCATCTACCCCACCAACTCGGGCCCGGAGGCCTCATACATACTGAACGATTCCGGCTCTCTCATATGCCTCTGCGCCGGCAAGTTCCAGGTCGATAATCTTCTGGGGGAGAGAAAGGAACTTTTAACGCTGAAGGAAATCATCGTCTTCGACGATTACGACGTAAAGGACCCGCTGGTAACTCCTTACTCCAGGGCCATCGAAGAGGGAAAGAAAAACCTCAACCCAGCGGAGATCGACAAGCGCCTGAGAAGCATTGACCCCGGGGAAACGGCCACCCTCATATACACCTCCGGCACGACCGGCAACCCCAAGGGGGTCATGCTGACTCACAGCAATCTGGTTTCCAACGTGGAGCAGTTCCTCGAGCATCACCCCTTCCCCAAGGAGAATTTCGATCCCATAGCCGTTTCGCTGCTGCCCCTCTCCCATTCCCTGGAGCGCACCATTGGCTACAACTCCTTCCTCTATGTGGGGGGAACCATAGCCTACACCAAGGGGGCGGAAACGCTGGTGGAGGATCTCAAGGAGATCCGGCCCACGGCCTGTGTCTACGTACCCCGGGTGCTGGAAAAACTCCACGAGGGCATCATGGCCAAGCTGAGGGACGCCCCGGCCAGCAAGCAGTCCCTCTTCAAGAAGGCCATGCGGACCGGGCGCAAAGCCGTTCCCTACATCGTATCTAACCGCCCCCTCCCCTTCCTTCTCGGGATCAAGTACCGCTTCTTCGACAAGCTGATCTTCTCCAAGCTGAGGGAGGCCCTGGGACTGGACAGGATGATCGTCATGGGGGTCGGGGGAGCTCCCCTGGCCTACGACATCAACGAGTTCTTCCAGGCCATCGGCATCGAGGTGCATCTCGGGTACGGCCTCACGGAAACCACCCCCGTTACGCATTTGAACACCTTCAGGTACCTCAAGAAAATCAAGCTGGACACCTGCGGCCCGGCCTTCCCCAGAACGGAATGCCGCATCGCCGAGGACGGCGAGGTACTGATACGCGGACCCCAGGTCATGAAGGGCTACTACAACCGTCCCGAGGATACCCGGGAGGTCCTCACCCCGGATGGCTGGTTCTACACCGGGGATATCGGCCTCATTGACGAGGACGGCTATCTGAAGATAACGGACCGCAAGAAGGACATCATCATCACCGCCGGCGGCAAGAACGTGGCCCCGCAGGTCATCGAGGGCATGTTCATCTCCCATCCCTTCATCGAGCAGATTGCCGTCATCGGCGACCAGATGAAATACCTGGCATCCATCATCGTCCCCAGCTTTCCCGAGCTTCAGAAATGGGCCAAATCGAACAACATCAATGCGGACGATGTCCAGGCGCTCATCAAGCACCCTGACGTGATCAAGAAGTATAAGAATATCATCGAGGAGCTCAACAAGCCCCTGGGGCGGGTGGAACAGATCAAGAAATTCGTGCTCATCGACCATCCCTTCAGCCAGGAGACCGGGGAGCTCACGCCGACCCTCAAGGTTAAGAGGAAGGTCGTCCTCGCGCATTACAAGGACGCCATTGAGGAGATGTACAAGGAATAGGGGGCTTCTCCTACCCCTGGGCGGGGGGCTTGTTCCTGAGAGGAACTTCTTTCGAAGGAGGGGTTTTTCGGCGAAAACCCCTCCTTCACCTCCCCG
>CALCJG010000400.1 GCA_937967705.1 uncultured Spirochaetia bacterium | reverse complement strand
GCGTCCTCCAGGGAAAAGGAGAGCTTTCGCGCCCTGACACCATCGAGCCCCGATTTGATGACGGCGTCGTCCTTATAGTAGACGAAGGCGTCCCCCTCCGCCTGGTTCTGGGTGATTCGCATCTTGGCACGGAAATAGTCCTCCATGCCGGCATACCGGTCGAGATGGTCCGGGGTCACATTGAGCATCGCCGCCGCGTCGGGGCGGAAGGATTCGATGGTTTCCAGCTGAAAGGAGGAAAGCTCGATGACCGAAACGGTTTCCTCTTCCATGCGGTCCACGAGGGAGATGAGGGGGATGCCGATGTTGCCCCCCACCAGGGAGTTGATTCCCAGCTCCCTGAGGATGTGCCCCGTGAGCATGGTGGTTGTGGATTTGCCGTCGGTTCCGGTGATGGCGATGATCTGTCCCTTCATGAACCCGTAGGCCAGCTCGATCTCAGAGATGACCGGAATGCCCCGTTTCCTCGCCGCGGCGATGAGCGGTATGGACTGCGGCACCCCGGGACTCAGGACGATCAGATCGAAGGACTCATCGAGGAGGGACGGGTCCTGATGACCCGCCACTACCCTTACCGAAGGGTCCATCCTCTCAAGAACCGGCTGCAGCTCATCGGCCCCCTTCATGTCAGAGCCCGTGACACGGCACTTCCTGGCGGCCAGGAAGTTGCATGCGGCCAGGCCGGTGCGGTAACCCAGACCCGCCACGAGAACCTTCATGTTTTCCCTCAGGGATATCAACACCCGCTCCTAAAGTATTTTCAGGGAACTCAGTCCCAGTATTGCCAGAATGATGCCCAGTATCCACATCCGCACCACCACCTTCTGCTCGGGCCATCCCGAAAGCTCGAAATGGTGATGGAGCGGCGCCATCTTGAAGACCCGCTTGCCCCGGATCTTGAAGGAAGCCACCTGAATGATGACCGAAAGGGCTTCGAGGACGAAGACACCGCCCACAATGACGAGAAAGAACTCTTTTTTTATCATGATGGCCACGATCCCGATGATACCCCCCAGGGCCAGGGAACCGGTATCCCCCATGAAGACCGAAGCCGGGTTGCAGTTGAACCAGAGAAAACCGATGGAGGCCCCCACGAGGGCGGAGAGGAAGACCGTCAGCTCGGCGCTCTCGGGAATATAGGGAATGCGCAGGTAGGTCGCTATCTTGACGTGCCCCGTCAGATAGGTCATGATCCCCAGGGCGATGGCCACGCTCAGAACCGAACCGGTGGCCAGCCCGTCCAGGCCGTCGGTCAGGTTGACGGCATTGGAACTGCCCACGATCACGATGACGGCAAAGACGACCCATATCCACCCCATATCCATAATGGCCTCGTTGACGAAGGGGATAAAGAGCTTCGTAACGTGGACATCCTGATCCTTGCTGGAGGGGAGATAGTAAATGAGGAGCGCCACGGCCAGACCCACCAGGATCTGCACCAGCAGTTTGACCCTTCCGGGAACCCCGTCCTTGCGCTTGAGGATCGATTTGATATAGTCGTCCGCGAATCCCAGCCCTCCCAGGAGGACCGTGGCGGCGATGAGTATGACCAGGAAGAGATTGGAAAAGTTGCCCCACAGGGCAATGGAGATGAGCACCGAACCGAGAATGATCACTCCCCCCATGGTGGGCGTTCCCGCTTTAGACTTATGGCTTTCAGGCCCCAGGGCGCGTATCTCCTCCCCGAACTTGAGACGCTGTAGCCAGGCGATCACGAAACGGCCCAGGACGAGCACCAGCAGAAGCGACGTGATGGCCGCATACGCCGACCGGAAGGAGATATACTGAAACAGCCTGAGAAAGGAAACATATTCCTGCAACGGCAGAATTAAATGATAAAGCATACCCTTTAATCGTGAACCAGAGCGTTCACCACCTCCTCCATTTTCATTGCCCTTGATCCCTTGACCAGTACGACATCATTTTTCGTGACGTTACTCTCCAGGCGGCGAATCATCTCCTCTTTGCTGACGAAGTGTACCGCTTCAGTTTCATCCATTCCGGCCTCCAGGGCTCCCTCATGAATATGGGAGGCCTCCTCGCCCCAGGTGTAAAGGCTGTCGAAACCCTGGCGGACCACCTCCGCGCCTATCTCCCGGTGACAGCGGGGGGCTTCCTTCCCCAGCTCCTTCATGTCCGAGAAGACGGCCACCTTTCTCCTGGCGGGAAAAATCAGGCGAACCGACTCCAGTGCATAACGGGAAGAGAGGGGGTTCGAGTTATAGGTGTCGTTGATGATCACGAAGCCCCGGTCGATTACCTGGCTTCGCATGGAAACGCTCTTAAAACCGCCGAGACCCTCCTGTATCATCCTGTCGGACATTCCGCATTCCCGGGAAACGGCTATGGCCCCCAGAACATTGTAGACATTGTGCAGACCGTAGAGGGACGCCTGATAACGGACGCCCTGCAGGATCATCACCAGATGATCCGTGTGCAGCTCATAACCATCGGGCCTCAGGTCCATCCCCTCCCCAAGCCCGAAGGTTTCCACCTCCAGACGCAGGTCCAGGGCCTTCTCCCGCAGGAGGTCGGCATAGGGCGTATCGGCGTTTATGAAGATCT
>CALCJG010000399.1 GCA_937967705.1 uncultured Spirochaetia bacterium | reverse complement strand
GTATCGGCTCGGGTCAGCCAGCGCCGTGAGGAGCGGTTCCACGGCCGGCATCCCCCTGAGGGCGAGGCCGTGAGCCGCGGCGTTGCGCACATCGGGGTCCGGGTCCTTGAGGGAGCCGATGAGCAGCTCCGTGGCCCGGCGGTTTCGGGAGGGACCCAGGGCCATGACGGCCTTCCACCGCAGATCCCGATCCTCGCCGGTTAGGGCCGATTCCAGATGGGGAAAAACCCTGGGATCTTCCGAGCGGATCAGGATTTCCAGGAGGGTCTTTCGCTCCCCCCCGCCGGCTTTTGCCAGTGCCTTCAGGAGGAAGGGAATTGCCGGATGGCCGAGGTTACCCAGGGCCCAGGCCGCGGCATCCCGGACGCCGCTTTGGGTATCGCTCAGCAGACGGAGGAGGGAGGGAACGGCACTGATGTCTCCGATGTCCCCCAGTATTTCTGCCGCATAACGCCTTGTCTCGATACTGGGCGATGAGAGGGCGCTCATCAGGGGTTGTACGGCTTCCCTCAACCAGCGGTTGAGATGCCGGATGGCGCTTCTTACAAGGAAACGGTTTTCATGGGAGAGGAACTCGATGAAGGTCGTGAGCACGCCGGGATTCTCTATGCTCGTAAAAACGGCGTCGGCGGTCTGCCGTATCGTCTCGCTCGATGATCTTAAGCCGGCAATCAGCAGGGGGAGTGATTCGGGGTAGCTCTGAGACAGGAGGGCAATTATTTCCCGCCTCCTTCGCTCCTCGTCCCCGGCGATGGTCATGAGCAGGGACTCCGGGATTCCGGCCTGTCCACGGAGGAACCATTCCAGAGCGGCTTTCCTCTGCCGCGGATTTCCGGATGTGAGGCGCCGGTAGCGGCATTTCGCAAAAAAGCCAAGGGGGCCGGGCTCTTCACTCTTTTTGGGGGGGCGCAACTTGATTCTCCTCAGAGACTTCTTCGAAGAAGACTTTCCGCCTTGGTGAACATCTTCTGCTGTGTATAGACCCGTATCAGGGATTGGCGGAGACTGCGGTCAAGGGGATTGAGACGGAATGCCTTTTCCAGATAGGCCGTCGCCTGGGGGAGGCGGTTCTGCCGCTCATAGATAAGACCGGCATTGTGGTAAACCTCATGATCCAGGCTGCCCTCTTTTTCTGCTATGAGCAGATATTTGAGCGCTTCCCCGTACCGGCCGGTCTTATAGAGGGACACCCCGTAGAGGGCGCAGAGGTCCGCATCCTTCAGGGCGGGATAATTCCGCATTGCGGCTACGACGTCGCCGTACCACTTCTCCTGGTACAGAAGGTCCAGCGCCTGTTTGAAGACGCTGATCTCCTTTTGCGGGTCTTCGAGGGATTCCAGCAGGAGGCGGGCGGCTCTGTTCCTGTCTCCTGTTTTCAGGTAGCCTTTGGCCGCCAGCCGTTTCAGGGGGCGGCTATGGGGATAGAGGATGAGCCGTTTTTCCAGGTATTTCTGCAGCTCGATGTAACGCTTCTCTTCGTAGAGTCTTTCAGCTTTTTTGAGGATCGAGGACTCCCCGGATTTCTGCACGTAGGTGTAGTAGATCCTGTAGAACTGATGATAGACCTGATCGTGAAAAAAATAGGAGGTTACGGCAGTGGCGATCAGAAAGAGGAGTATGATCTTAAACCTCACGGGACCTCGTCTGGCTGAAAAAGGTGTGAATCCGGCTGATGTCCCTCAGGGGAGTGCCGGCCGTTGCGGTTGACCGGCCGGGGTGTCCGCAGAGGATCATTGTACCGTTATCTTCAGCTTGAAGGTTTTGGCCGGAGCGGCCTTTTTGTCCCAGGGGCGCCTGTAGTGGAGCTCCAGGTTTTCCGAACCCGCCTTGACCGCTTCGTAATGCGTTATCTGATGCTCAACGCCGCCCAGTACCCTGTCCTTGGATGTTTTGCCGGGGATCATACGGGGCTTGCCGATTTCCTTGAGGGCGATGTTGCGGCTGCCCGTCATCCAGAGATATCCTGTGCTGGGCTGGGCCTGAAGCTTGATGCAGAGTACGGCTCCGGTCTTGAGTGTGATCTCCCTGCCGTTGGAGGTCTCATCCACCGTGACGCTACAGGCCGGCATCTCCTGAGAGGAGGAACAGTTTATCAGTGAAAAAACGGCAAGGAACAGAAAAACTGACAGGAAAAACCGAAACAGGTATGCAGTGTACTTCATGATATCCCCCTTGATGGATTATTATGGTCGCGGCGGAATTCCCGTTTCCGGGATATCACCCCCCCCTGTATGCTAATGGCTTTTAACTAAGTATAACGGTTGCCGGGGAAATGTCAAATCAAATGAGGAAATTATTGGCCCGAGAGGAGCTGCTGTTCTATGTGGTTCAGCATGGCCTTGTAATGGGAAACCCAGGAGCTTTTGGACAGGGCCGAATCAATAGCCTCTTCCTGAAGGATCCGGCGCACCTCGGGGAGGGATTCCACCATCGGCCCCCCCGAAAGATCCTTGAACCGGACGGTCTTGCCTTTTTCGTAAAAGATCTGCAGATGCTTTTTCAGTTCAAACCCCTTCTTTTTGCGTTCCACGGCGAAGTATTTATAGGTGATATCCTGGATCTCCCTCTTGGAATAGTGGGGCTTCAGCTCCTTTTTGAAGGTGCCTCCGTTGATCTTGATGAGGGTAAGAAGGCCCGATCTGTAGTAAAAGCGCGATGTGACGAGGGCGCTTTTGTTCAATGAGATGCTGTGGGAGCTCTTGTAAGAGGTCTCGATCTTATAAAGCACGCCCGTCCGGTTGAAGAAGTAGGATTCCACCCAGGTATCCTTCACCGGGTTCTCACCGGCGCCGATGACGTCATCATGAGAGAGCATGCGCACTCTGTTCTGGGGATCGAACCTGATCTGTACGATCTTGGCAGGGGTTTCTTCCCGGGATCGTATTTTCCGAATGGTAATGATCCGTTTCTGCAGATCGTAATCGAAGGAGACGGTATATTTCAGGAGGCCCTTTTCCAGGTAACGAATCTGGCTGATCTGACCCTCTTTGTCATAATCCCGGACGAATTTCTGAGAGCTGCACTGGGACAACAGCATCAGGACCAGAGACAAGCTGAGCAGCCCTCCGATGTTTCTCCTGCGCGGGGTACCCTGTTTATGGGTAAGGCCTTCCTTGTTAGTCATGATCTCCTCTGTGTCCCCCCGATTATTCTATAGAAAAGAAAGCACTCATTCTCATTGTCGGCAGATTCACCCTGTCATATAATCAATTAATCGCTGTATGACTTTACGGGAATTAATGGGAGCAGTATAAACCTTTAGGGGGTCAAAACAAGACTATTTTTGCAGAATCGGAAGAAAAAGAAAAAAAGCCAGTTCTATCGGGCCAGGTCCATCCCCTTCTGAATGGCCTTGAGGTTGTCTGGAATGGTGTGCTTTAACCGCTCGGGGATGACGTCCCCTATGACCGACTCGATGTCACCGAAGGACATGTAGGCCGTTCTCTGAAGATACGCGCCCAGGCAGATCATGTTGGCCACTTTGGCGTTACCCATGGCAAGGGCTTCCTCATTGCTTCGAATCCGCACCAGCTGCACATCCTGCCTTGTGAAGAGCTCCTCCGGGATGAGACTGGTGTTGGCGATGACGACGCCCCCTTCGCGGACTACGGGCTGGAAGGTCTCGAGGGCTATGATGTCCAGGGCTATGATGGCCATGGGGTGATTGGTTATGGGTGAGCCGATTTCCGAATCGGAGATGACCATGGTCACGTTGGTGCGGCCGCCGCGTTTTTCCACCCCGTAGGAGGGAAGGTAGGTGATTTCCAGCCCCTTGCGGATGGCCGCAAGGGCCGCTATCTGGCTGATGATTTGAATACCCTGTCCACCGAAACCGGACATGATGACATCCTGATACACGCTCTCCTCCCTTACAGAAAATCCTTCCCCGTCCTCTCCTTGAAGACACCCAGAGGATAATAGGGGATCATCTCGTTTTCGATGGTCTTCAGAGCCTCAAGGGGCGATACGCGCCAGTTGGTGTTGCAGGTGGAGAGCATCTCCACCATGGAAAAGCCCATGCCGTTCATCTGCATCTCGAAGGCCTTCCTTACCGCTTTCCGGGCCTGGTTGACATGTTTGGGGGAATGGAGCGCCACGCGGGTGGAATACGCCACCCCCTCGAGGGTTGCCAGAAGTTCCGCCATGCGGATGGGATAGCCCTCCGACTGAAAGTCCCGACCGTAGGGACTGGTTGTGGTCTGCTGGCCCAGAAGGGTTGTCGGGGCCATCTGTCCCCCGGTCATGCCGTATACTGAGTTATTTATAAAGAAGATAGTGATATTCTCCCCCCGGTTGGCAGCGTGAATGACCTCGGAGGTGCCTATGGCAGCCAGGTCCCCGTCTCCCTGGTAAACGAATACGATCTTGTCCGGCTGTGCCCGTTTCATCCCGGTGGCGCATGCCGGGGCCCTGCCGTGGGGCGCCTCGAGCACGTCAATGGGAAAGTAGGTATAGAGGAAAACACAGCAGCCCACTCCGGGGATGCCGATGGTGTTGTCGGTAATGCCAAGCTCGTCCATCACTTCCGCTATCAGCCGGTGGGCTATGCCGTGGGTGCATCCAGGGCAGAAATGCGTATTGGCATCGGTGAGGGAATCGGGTCTTTTAAAAATTCGGTTCATGATTTTTTCAGCGCTTTTTTGATTTCCCTGATGATGTCGTCAGGGTAGGGGATGCCGCCGCCCGGTCTTCCGTAAAAGGATATCTCCGCCTCCGGGTGGCTGTTGATCCGCACGTCCCTCACCATCTGTCCCGTGTTCATCTCGACGACGAGGACTTTCCGTATTTTCGAGGAGTATTCCCTTATCTCCTTTTCCGGAAAGGGAAAGAGGGTGATAGGCCGCAGCAGCCCGGCCCGTATGCCCATCTCCCTGGCCTGGGTCAGGGCGCTCTTGGCCACGCGGGAGGGAGTGCCGAAGGCCACGATCATGATCTCGGCGTCGTCCAGTTCCCTCGTCTCCAGCATCACCTCGTGCTCCTGGATCTCGTCGTATTTGGCCTTCATCCGGAGATTGTGCGCCTCCTGTTCGCCGGGGGCCAGGTAGAGGGATTTCAGCAGCTGGGGTTTCCGCCCCTGACGTCCGGTAAGGGCCCAGGGCTTTTCCGGGATGAGGATGGGCTCCGCCGGTGTGAGCCTGCAGGGCTCCTGAAACTGGCCGATCATCGCGTCTGCCACGACCATGGCGGGGTTGCGGTATTTGTCCGCCAGTTCAAAGGCCTTGATGGTCAGGTCGAACATCTCCTGAACCGAGGCTGGGGCCAGGACGATGTTCTTGTAGTCCCCGTGACCTCCGCCGTGCACGGCCTGATTGTAATCCCCCTGCGTGGGCTCGATGCCTCCCAGTCCGGGACCCACCCGCATGATGTTGACGACTACGCAGGGTATGTCCGAACCCGCCATGTAGGACATCGCCTCTTGCATGAGGGAAATGCCCGGTCCTGACGATGAGGTCATGGCTCTCTTCCCCGATGCCGCCGCACCCATGACCATGTTGATGGATGCAATTTCGCTCTCCGCGGGGATGAAGATACCCCCCCTTTTGGGAAGATTGCGCGCCAGGTATTCGGGGATGTCGTTCTGCGGCGTTATGGGGTAGCCGAAATAATAGAGACATCCGGCCTGTATGGCCCCCTCCGCCAGGGCGATGTTTCCTTTGGTCAGGGCTCGCGGGGTCATTTGTAAACCTCGATCGCCATGTCGGGACACATGGAAGCGCAGGTTTTACAGCCGGTGCATTTATCCTCATCTTCCATTGGGAATTCCGCGGGGAAATAGCCCAGTTTATTGTGCTCTTTCGATATCACGATAATGTTCTTGGGACAGAATTCGATGCAGAAGTAGCATCCTTTGCATCTCTCTTTATCTATGATTATATAGGCCATTCCACGCCTGTCATCAAAGGTAGTACTGGTCAATTTCTTTACAATACAAAATAAACCGCAGGTCTTCTTTCGTGTCAATAAAAAGAGCGGGGAAATGGAAAATTATTCTGCAGGATGATTCAGCGATCTTGATGTCCAGGATATCCGGCCAGGGGGGTGTTACCGGAGGATGGGGAGGGAAGTAAACAGTATATGATATTTAATGATACATTATATCCCCTTGGTGTTTTATCTCTGGTTTGAAAGGGTTTCCTGCGCAGGGATTTCTGAAAAAGGGTTGCACTAATCAGCTTTTCCTTTCTCTATGGGATGATGATTCGAATTTGTGCAACTGGGAGCGGAAGATGAAATACATTATCGTCGGCAATGGCGTGGCGGGGGTGGAAGCGGCCCTGGCTATCAGAAAGAGCGACTCCGAGGGGGAAATCACCATTATATCGGAATCGAAGAACCTCTTTTATTATCGCCCCCGGCTGATAGAGTACCTCGCCGATGAGATCAGTGTGGACAAGTTCACCCTCTACAAAGAGGACCATTACGAAAAGAACCGAATTCAGAATGTTCTGAACACCCGGATCGTCCGCATTGATATTCATAAGAAATCCGTGGTCAGTGAAGACGGCCGGGAGTTTTCCTATGACAGGCTCCTCCTGGCCACCGGAGCCCTGCCCTTTATGCCCGGGGTGAAGGGGGCCGATCTCCGGGGAGTCTTCAGCCTCCGGGGTGTTACGGATGCCGACAGCATTAAGGAGTACTGCCGCGACCTCACTGAGGTAACCGTCGTAGGGGGCGGTCTTCTGGGGCTGGAAAACGCCTTCAGCCTGAGCCGTCTGGGGAAGCGGGTCACCGTCGTGGAGTTCCGTAGCTGGCTTCTTCCCCGGCAATTGGACGAGGAGGGAGGGCGTCTTCTGCAGAGGATGCTGGAGGCCAAGGGGCTCTCTTTCGTCCTGGACGACAGTGTGGAGATCCTGCGGGGTCAGGACAGCGTTCAATCCGTTCTTCTGAAATCTGGCCGGGAGATCAAAACCGATGCGGTCATTTTCTCCTCGGGCATTGAGTGCCGGGGGGAGCTTGCGCGGCAGGCGGGCCTGGAGGTCAACCGGGGTATCCTGGTGGACGATCATCTCCGGACCTCCGTGCCGGACATTTACGCTGCCGGGGATCCCGCTGAACATAAGGGTTGTCTCTATGGGATCTGGCCGGCAGCCAGGGATCAGGGACGCATCGCAGGACTCAATATGGCAGGGATTCCCACTCCCTATAAGGGAACGGTTCTTTCCAATGTTCTGAAGATAACGGGTATTGATCTCTATTCTGCAGGGGACTTCAATGCCTCCGGAGCAGAGGTCTATTCGTCGATCAGTGACTCATCCTACAAAAAACTCCTCCTCGCAGAGGGCAAAGTCGTCGGCATTATCGTTCTGGGAGATGCCGATGCGGTCAAGACCGGTCAACGTGTGATGGAGCGGGGCGGCAATCCCGAGGATTTTAAAAAGCTGCTGCAATCCTGACGGGTTTTGTAACCTGATCACCGGATTAAGGAACATAATTTCTGTACGGCAGGGGATGTGTCTCTTCCCTTTCTGTGGCAAGGGGAAGGGAGAAAGATACGTTGCCCTCCGGCGGTTAACAATAGATTTCTCATGAAAGAGGTTTCAAAGGATGAATAAAAAAAAGATCATCGCCATAGGGGTATCCTGCCTGTTCATTCTGGTCGGATATCATCTCTTCTCGCGCCAGAGTGCGGAAGTGCCGACCAATATCATTGGCAAGGACAAGA
>CALCJG010000398.1 GCA_937967705.1 uncultured Spirochaetia bacterium | reverse complement strand
GTCAATTTTAATAATCCTTACCCGCAACTCAGACTCACTGTCGACACCCCCGAAGATTATCAGCTGGCCCGGAATATTTACGATGCCCTCTACAAGGGGAAACCCTTTTCCATTGCTGAGGTTCTTGAATACTTGACGACAAATCCCACCCTGATGGAGATCAACAGCAGCATTCGTCAGCGCACTATGCGCGAATCCGAAGAAGGTGATGAAACCTGAACAGATAGCCCTTCTCACCGGCTGGGGCCGGGGACTGGGGAGCGGCCATATTCAGCGCATGGCCTCCCTGGTATTTCATCTAAACCAGTCGGGCTGGTGCCGGGCCCATCTGGTCTGCGAACCATACTCCTCGTTGCCGCCGGAACTTACGACAGAGTTCAAATCCCAGATCGGGACTGGCACAGAATTGATCGTTCGCGACAAGAGGGATTCTACAACTGAAGAGATGCGGCTCCTTCAGCAAATCGCCCCCGTTCTTACTATTGACGACGCAGGAGCGGGGCGATTTCTCGCGGACCATGTGGTCGATTTGCTTCCCAATCTGCTGCATCAGGACCCCGACCAGAAGGAGTTTTATAAACCGGATATGTTTCTCTTTGGCGCAGGTTTTCTTCAGTCCCTGAAATCGTCCTCGAGGAATCATTTATCAAGGGATTACGATTATGCCCTTTATCCGGGTCTGGACGCCTCTCCTGATCACCTTGACTTTTTAAGGAGTCTTATCCCGAAGGATTGCACCTCCCTTATCCTGCAGGGGACCTCCTCCTATCTTTCTGTCAACAATGTCCGCGAACCCTTTCCTCCGCTTACCTACGCCGAGGCTCTCCTCTCTTCGAAGGTAATGATGAGCCACTTTGGGATCACTCTTTACGAAGCGCAGGCAGCAGGATGTCATCTCGTTGCCCTTAATCCCACCGACTATCATTCCCGACTATGCGGCCTGGCGCAATCATCACTTCCGATGCACAACCTGGGGACCAAGGAGAACCTTGACATAGATGAGGCCCGAACAATACTCAGGGAGGTGCTTCAAGAGAGGTCGATGAACACCAGCACACCGCGGAGGATATTAGAGTTAGCGCAAAAGCGGCTACAGACCATTGCGGAATACATAAGGGGCTTGATGAAAACAGATACGAATGAAACATCTATAAGTGCTGATACTCATTAAAACTAATATAAAAACTTCAGGCGGACCGGAAGTACTTCTCATGAAACCGCGGACCGGTTGTTATTGAAAAGAACTTTTCCAACCGTGTAGTGATGAAAAGCTGTTGGATCGATGGGTTCAGATCATAGAAGACAAGTTTAATATTTTTATTCATCGCATCATTGAGGAATTTAACAAGGGTTCCGATGGAGGAGGAGTCGATGCGTTCCAGTTTGCCGCAGTTCATGGCAATCACATGGGGGTGCTTCATAACCAGCTTTTCCCATGTTCCTATGATGGCGCCTAAGTTTTCTATGAAAAGATTGCCTTCCAAATGCATGATCGACACGGTCTTATGCTCTTCAACCTTAACTTTGATCATTCAAACCCCTGGACACGCTTTTATATACCCCGGACTTATCACCCTAATGTCAAAAGCTTTTTAAAGGTGAAAAGTATAACACCTTTTTTATTTATTATTTTCCAGGGCCAATTAAGGACTTTTCATCAACATTTGTTTATGTTATAATAATACAACATATTCAATAAAGTCAACAAGAATTATCCAAATTTTTGATATTATTGGAATGGCAGGAACCCTCTCATATTATGGACACTTTTCAGTGGTGTTCGATGAATATTCCCAAACCCTTTCTGTGCAGAACTTCCGGACATTATCAAATTCCCTGCAGAAGGCTCTTACCATGCCCAGGATGTATTTCGTGCTTCCTCCGCACTTTACCCCTTCTGCTCGATCAGCTTTCCTGCTTAACACCCCTTTGTGGTTGGGTTTACCTGTAATCTCGCCTTTTCAAAACCTCCCCGCCGATACCCATAAAGGTATTTCTGTAACCCATGATCGTCCGGAGAGCGTTGATCGGATACCCGTGTTTTGCGCCCCGGTGACGGCGATGCCCCAGAGATCCTCTATTTCAACATAATCTTTCCCTAATTATCATGTATTCGCACTGCCCGGGTCCTCCTCTCCAATTCCCGCCAGCTTCTTGGAAATTTTCTGTTTGGCCTTTAAATCCACCAGTCTTGCGATCATGACCCTCTGTGCCTGGGGGGAGCCGGCACCATGCATCGATTCAGTGAGATAACCCACCGCGGCGGAGCCAAGAGTCAGGTTTTCGATGAGCCTCAGTATTCTGATCCTGTTCTCCGTCGGAACCTCGCTCTTCCCCTGAAAATACTTTTTAACCCACTTGCCCACATCCGGCGACATGAGATCATCCTCCGAGGGGCAGGTCACCATCAGTCCGCCAGCAATGTCCTGTGCGAGCCGGGCTATCTCGTAGGGAAACCGGGTCACGTTCTGCTTGTGCACGTTGGCCAAAAGCGTGTCAACATACCACGTTCCGCTGGGCTCCCTGTGTCCCTCGGATGCGCAGGCGATGCATCCGCAATAGAGGGTTTCATTGAGGTGGTTCATCTCGATGATCTTGTCCCTCACATGGGAAGCCTTCTCAACGCCGTTGTATTCCGCTGCGGTCTGGACAGCACCGATGAGGACATCTCCCACTCCCACCTTACAAGCATAGCTCTGACGGTGATAGGATGCAAACTGCTCCACGAGCTGTCCCGCAAAATCATACTCCCGGTACATGAAGACACGCTCCCAGGGAACAAAGACGTCATCGAAGACGATGAGGGCCTCGTGTCCGCCGAAAACCATATTCCCCTGATCTATTTTACCCTTTTCCAGTTTCCGGGTATCACAGGATTGTCGGCCCATGATGTAGGTTATGCCCTTGGTATCGCTCGGTACGGCAAAAGAAACAGCATAGTCCCGATCCTCCGGCCTCATGGATATGGTGGGCATGACAATCACCTCATGGGAATTCACCGCCCCGGTCTGATGCGCCTTGGCACCCCTGACCACGATACCGTCCTTCCGCTCCTCCACCACCCGCAGGAACATGTCCGGGTCGGTCTGCTTGTGCGGAGGGAGCGACCTGTCCCCCTTTGGGTCCGTCATGGCGCCATCGCAGACCAGGTCGTTTTCCTGTACGTACTCCAGGTATTTCAGGAACCTCCTGTAATACTCCGTGCCGTATTTCCCGTCGATATCGAAAGTGGTCATCGAGAGGGCGTTGAGGGCATCCATGCCCACGCATCTCTGGAAACAGCATCCGGTATGCGCCCCCACAAGCCTGCCCATCTTGCTTTTTTTCACCAGATCATCGGCGCTCTGATGAATGTGAGTGAATCGGTTTATCTTCTTACCCGTGATGTGGGACGTCGCGGTCATGATCTCCTCATAGCCAGGGTTCATGGCCATTGCGTAGGTCATCGCCACGGCGCTCATCGAAGGTCTGATAATTGGGTCTTCCAATACATTTTCGACCCGCTTTCCGAACATGTATACAACAAGTTTCAGCTTCTGCAGGCTTTCAATATACTCCTGCGATGTTTTCACTGAGTACCTCCTCTATTATAAGCTTCAATAAATGCCTCTCCCTGTTCAATGCCGCTCCTGTAGGCAGCTCGGAGAATCTCCAGATCCGTTGTTGCCCGTCCAGGCCCTTTGCCCGGCGGCGGGGCTATCTCGTCTACAATCACGTCACCAGGAGGATTTTGGATGAATCGGACTGCGTCATTATAACTGACCTCCCTTCGCCCGAGAGCCCTTGCAAATTCCGGGTACTTCCGGAAAAGGATCTGGGAGATGAAACGCAACCGGCTGCGTTTCATCTCGAAGCCCACAGATCGTGTCCTGAGAACAGTGATCCTTTTTGCTCCACGGTTGTACGCCTCCCTGACCGGGATCGAGTCCGCCACGCCGCCGTCAGACGCTCGTTCCGTACCGATCGTGAGACTGCCCCGGTAGAGTACCGGGAGGGCGCTCGATACCTTGATGAAATGCTCCAGCGTATTTTCATCAGGACTGAGATAGAGCGCCCTACCATGTTCCATGGAGGTGACCACGACAAGGTACTCCTTCTTGAAGGCGCACAGCTTTGAGAAGAGCGTCTTCAGGTCAATCCGGCAGTCCCTGATCGTTACATCCCAGAGCCAGTCCAGATCCATGAGGTGCCCCCCGGAAAGAAACCTGGTCATACTGATAAATCGGGATGTAGAAGAATACCGCTCGATGATTTCGAAGTTTCTGTCGTTCTGCCCCGCGAGATGCGATGCCAGATTGCACGCCCCCGCAGAAACCCCGATATACAGGTCGAAGGGGTCAAAACCGGAACGGCCGAAAGCATGAAGCACCCCCGCCGGGAATACTCCCCTCATCCCTCCTCCCTCGACAACGAGGGCCCAGCGGCGCCCGCGCATTTTCATCACATCACCCCTGAGCCCTGGTAAAGATTTCCCAGAACGATTCCGCCACCGCCTCGTCTCCAGGGAGAATCCAGTCTATTAATTCGAAGAACTTTCGGAATTACGACCCCGGGTCCGTTCATTGTTATTAACACAATATTATTCTGATGTTACCCATTGATGTTCTTGTATTCCCTATAAGCCCAATTATCGATTCCTACATTCGGCCTAAAGAGATCATGTGCGGAATGCAATTGAACGACTACTGATCCTTCCATCAATAACAACCCCTTTACGTTCTGCCGGATTTTCGATTTTCCAATCCCTTCATCGCAAAATCATAAATAAAGTCCACCAGCATATCGATCGTGTATTTCTTCTTGGGGGAATACCATATTCGCGAACGGGCAATCATGGATGATATACTGAAGACCACCATCTTTCTATCAATCTCTCGGAACACTCCCGTTTCCATCCCCCGACCGAGAATGGCCGACGCTATTTCATCATACTCATCGCGAAGCCGGATGATCTTCTTTCGGCTCTCCGCAGAGAGGCTGTTCAGACCCACATCGAAAAGCAGCATGGAACCGCGCCTTTCACCCAGAGTGAGTTTTAAATGATTCTCAATGACCCTTTTAAGGGCTCGCTCGGGCGAAAGGGAGGCATCATGAAGAAGTGGACGTATCGGGCCCACGATGCCTTCCATCTCCTCATGCAGGATTTCAAAGAGAATGGTTTCCTTCTTATCAAAATAATTATAGATGTTCGCAGGACGGAAACCACAGGCTGCGGCGATATCCTTCATGCTCGTCTCCGTATAGCCCTTCTCCCAGAAAAGAACACTGGCTTTTTCAAGGATCAGATTCTTCTGGGTTGATCCGTTTTTACCTTCCGGCATAAATCCCCTTAATTAAGTTAATGAACGACCATTAATCTCTAATGTCCGTTTTGTCAACCCAAATATCGAAAGAGATATCACGATGAAGGGATATCAATGATGTATGATGCCGGGACTGTTGTCCCGCTAGGGATTTCGCAATCGCCCCCCCAGGCCCTTGTCAAAATCCCGTAAACAGGAACTCTAGACATCTTTCTCCACAAGATAACCGTGCCAGTCTTCCCTACTACCAGAGCTGATCAGTCGCAGCCTGTTCTCCCAAAAAGCCCTTCGCACCTCGGCATCCCCCTCTATTCCTACACCGCTTATAATCATCCTGCCGCCTTTCTTCAGGAGTCCTGTCAAAATTGAGAGGTGGGCGGTGATGACCCGGGTCAGCAGATTGGCCGTTATGATATCGAAACCCTCTTCCGAATGGAAATCCCCCAGGTCACTGTGGCGGAAGGCAATTCCGGTCAGCCCGTTCAACGCAGCATTCTCAGCGGCCCGCCTGACAGCCTCCGCCTCCAGGTCCAGCGCCGTTACATGCCCAGCCCCCATGAGCCCCGCGAGAATGGCCAGGATCCCCGTCCCGGTTCCGGCATCCAGCATGCGCAGATTTTCCCGATCGGCAGCCGGGATTCCGTCAATCTCCCGGTAGAGCATCTCCAGGCAGAGTGCGGTCGTGGGATGCCGCCCATCCCCGAATGCATCCCGGAGGTCCAGATGCAGGACAAGGGCATATTGAGAAGGAATTTCCGCCGGCTTGTGGGAGGGCTGTATGTAGAGATTCTCATTGACCTCAAAGCCTTCCAGATCCTCCATCCAGCCGTATTTCCACTCCTCCTCGCTGAGCTCCCGGATTTCGCAGTATTCCATATCGGGCTCATCACTGAAATCCGGAAGCTTTTCGAAGAGAGCCGTCAGCAGGACCTTCCCGCTTTCACGACTTCGGGTAATGCTGCCGGCCCCCAGGGCAAAAAACCGGTCCGTATATCTGTTTTCAAGAGATGGGGTGATGGAAATTATAACCTGATACATGTATCCTCACACCTGAATTTGTAGGTGCATGCAGAATCACCCGATCTGTGATCGATAGTCAATCCCAATATATCCCTTCAACCCGTTTATCGTCCCCGGCAAGGAAGAATTTGCATGCTTGATGATAATTTATCTTGATTTTTAACGCTTGTATGCTTGATTGATATTCAGCCTGCATAGCGGTCATGAAGGTCCTTTGCCCCTCGACGGGGCCATTCCGCATCCAAAGGCTCTTACCGAATGAATACGCATCATTCCAGTTAGAACCCATTATCCGGAGGAAAGATGAGACGACTAGTTGCCTATTTCGCGGAACAATCCCTGATTGTAAACATCATCTCCGTGGCCCTGCTCATAGCGGGAATCATGTTTATAGTGACCGCCAAACGTGAGGCTTTTCCCAGGGTGGATTTCGACTGGGTCATCATCAACACCGTTTATCCGGGAGCCACTGCGGAGGATGTCGAGAAACACATCTCTATCCCCATCGAAAAGGAGATGCGGGAAGTGGACAACATCGAGGAGATTCATGCCACATCCATCGAAGCCCGCTCCACCATAGCGATCAAGCTGGACCCGGACATATCCAACAAGGACAAGACGATCAACGACATAAAGAACGCCCTGGATAAGGTCACGGACCTGCCGGAAGATTCCGAAAAACCCGAGGTGCTGGAACTCAACACGGCCATGACGCCGGTTATGGAAATAGCCCTGATCAACAAAAAGGGCATCAGCGGGGATGCCGATGAATTCGAACTGCGCAGGCATGCCAAGATTCTGGAAGACCGTCTGCTGGAAATCAGCGGCGTCGGCAAAGTGGACAAGAAAGGCTACCGTGACCGAGAGATGATCGTAGAGGTCAACCCCGGCCGGCTCGACATCTACCATGTGGCCATCAACGAGGTTGTCCAGGCCCTCTCGAAAAAGAATCTCAACTTCCCCGGCGGGATCATCAAAAACAAGGACGGTGAGGTTCTGATCCGCACCATTGGAGAGGTCCAGTCGACCAGTGATCTGGAGAAGGTCCTTGTACGAGCCAACGATATGGGCAATTGGGTCAGGGTCAGCGACATCGCCAATGTCAAGGATTCCTTCGAGGAGGAAACCATCATCAACAAGACCAAGGGTGAAAAATCCATCGCCCTGACCGTCATCAAGAAGGAATCCGCCGATATCATCGAGGTTGTGGAAAAGATTGAAAAGGAGATTCAGAGATTCAAAAAAATTCTGCCTGCAGAATACGAGTTTTCCATCTACAACGACATGTCCTATTATGTCAAAAGGCGTCTCAATGTTCTGGTCAGCAACGGCATAGTGGGTTTTGTTCTCGTGGCACTCTGTCTCTTCTTTACACTCGGGTGGCGCATCGCCATCGTTACGGCTCTGGGTATTCCTTTCGCTTTTTTCGGAACCTTCATCTGGATGTCCGCCGCTGATGTGAGCGTCAACCTGATGTCCATGTTCGGTCTAATCATGGTGCTGGGCATGCTGGTGGATGACGCCATTGTCGTGGCGGAAAACATCTACCGCCTCCTGGAGGCGGGCACCCCCTTGAAAGAGGCCGTGGTCCGTGGAACCGCCGAGGTCATGACCCCTGTCCTAGGAACTGTCCTCACGACCATCGCCGCTTTCGCCCCCCTCATGTTCATGAAGGGAATCATGGGGAAATTCATGTGGACCCTTCCTGCAGTGGTTATCGTGGCTCTGACAGCCTCCTGGCTGGAATGCATGTTCATATTACCCAGTCACATCGCCGACATGGAGCGCTTCAATAAAAAGCACAATACACCAAAAACGGATCATGACGGCCGATTTCTGCGTCAATTTAAAAAAAGGTACCGCTTAATGCTGGGGGCGGTTTTACGTCATCGGTATCTCTTTTCCATTCTTCTCTTTTTCTTCTTCATTGGAACTCTTGTTTTTGCCAAGTTTTTTGTTAAACTGATCCTCTTCCCGCCAGGAGGCATCGAGACTCTTACCATCAAGGCAGAGGCCCCCAACGGCACCAGTGTTCAAGACATGAGCCGTCTTCTCGGCAATATCGAGAAATCCGTCATGCAGCTTCCCAAATCCGAACTGGATACCTTCACAACCAAGTCTGGCATTATACAGGAAAACCCTACCGATCCCTATGCAAAGCGGGGCGCCCATTACGGGATCATCATGGTGTATCTGACTCCCTTCAATAAACGCGACCGGAAGGCGGAAGACATACTGGATACCGTGCGGGATAAAAGCAAACCCTACGCCTCCCAGTTCACGAAACTGGAATTCAGCTATGTAAAAACCGGCCCTCCCGTAGGCAAACCGGTAAGCGTAGCCATCAAGGGGGATGATTTCGCTGTGATGAAAAAAATCTCTGCGGAATACATAGGCTACCTGAAAACCATCAAGGGTCTGAAGGACATACAGGACGACTCCGAGGAGGTCAAGGCGGAGCTGAGAGTCATTGTCAACGAAAAGACGGCGGCCATGACGGGCATCACCGTATTCGATGTGGCCTCGACCGTTCGTTCCTGTTTCGAGGGAGCCGTTGCAACAAAAATCAAGAAAACCGACGAGGAGATAGACATTCGAGTCATCTTTCCCGAAAACTTGCGGAAAAATCTGGACAGTGTCAAAAAGATCAACATCGCCAACCGCATGGGCAACCTCATACCCCTTTCAGCAGTGGCCCGGTTTGAGCCCAACCAGGGGATATCCGTTATCAAGAGGAAGGACTGGCGACGTGTCGTGAATGTGACAGCGGAAATTGATGAGGACGCCAGGGGCGTAACTTCGGTGGCAGTCAATAATATTCTCACGAAGAAGTTTGATCATATCGAGGAACGGTACCCGGGTTACACCGTCAGCTACGAAGGAGAGTTCAAGGATACAGGGGAATCCATGTCCAGTCTTGCCAAATCCTTTTTAGTTGCTGCTCTGGTTATTTACATAATACTGGTCTCTATCTTCCGCTCCCTGGCCCATCCCCTCATCATTATGGGAGTGGTACCCCTGACGCTCATTGCGGTCATCTGGATTTTCTTTTTCCACGGAAGGCCTCTTTCTTTTTTAGGAATCATGGGTGTGGTGGGTCTGACAGGAGTTGTTGTCAATGATTCCATCGTTATGGTGGATTTTATCAAAAAGGCCCGATCCGAGGGACATTCCCCCTATGAGGCTTCGCTCCTGGCCGGGGAGACCCGTCTGCGCCCCATATTCCTAACTTCCGTAACTACCTTTTTCGGCCTTATCCCCACGGCCTACGGGATAGGGGGGTATGACCCGTTTCTGGTCCCCATGGCTCTGTCGCTCTCCTGGGGGCTTGCTTTCGGAACTCTCATCACCCTGTTTGGAACCCCTGTCCTTTACAACATATTTGCCGATGTCCGTAAGTTCCTGTTCCATAAAACCGGAGAGCAGCTTCGTACGGAATTCCCGCCTTCTACCATCGAGGAGATCGAAACGGAAATTGAAGAAACCGTCCGGGAGGATGTCATCTGCGAGGTGAGGGAGAGGATGTCCGATGAGATCCGCAAAACTGTAAAGGAAGAGATTCAGAAGGAATTGCAGTCACGGGATAAAAAACGACCCCGCAGGAAATATTAACAGCTCTCAACGAACAGATATTCTCCCCCGTCTTGCCATGGTAACCCGGGGGAGTTGTTATCCTCTCACAACCGCTACTTCATCCTGGAACAGGGAACTGTTCCTAAAAATTTGTTCATTCTTAAACGGGGTAGCATTTTTTTCTTGTAATTTCCTACTTCCCCGGGTTACAGAGAAA
>CALCJG010000397.1 GCA_937967705.1 uncultured Spirochaetia bacterium | reverse complement strand
CAGTATCGAGAAGTACAACCCACCACCAGCCTCTGTACACCGGACATCTTCCCTATTCCTCCGCTTCAACACCCCAGCCCCTTCAATGGAGATCCCGGAAGGGTCGGGTTGCAGAGAGAAACGCAATGTGTGATTTAATCAAGATTGTCGAGGTCTGAGCTTGGGATATATTTTGTATCTCCTGCTACATAATAACGATCGTTGTGATGTCTCTGAAAATATCCAGGGCTACCCGTGTCATGGTACCTCATTTTACTCACGATTGATTACCAAGAATATCGGAATAAGAATTGAGGCGTCTGGCAAACTGATATTTATTGCTGGACAACCCCAAACAATCGGCGGGGAGGAAAAAAAATGTTTGACTTTCTTCTCCATCCTCATAACGCTGATTAACGGTAGCTATCATCAAGTATTATTTTGCGGGCGTAATTCAGCGGTAGAATGTCAGCTTCCCAAGCTGAACGTCGAGGGTTCGATCCCCTTCGCCCGCTCATATAAAACTCCTGAGGACATCAGGAGTTTTTGTTTTCCCTTTCGCGAGGGGCGGGTGATCGCCCCGGTTCTTCCGCTCGTTACCCCCCTGGAGAAATCACCCCTTATTGCCCCGACCCCTGGGCCTGGCCCTTTTTGTCCGAAAGCCCGTCCTGCTTGATGGCCTTTTCCAGCACGGAGATCTCCGTGTCCAGATCCAGGAAATCATCGTTGTAGAGCTGATGCAGCTGGTTTTCGAAGGCCCGCTCCACCGAGAGGAGCAGGTCGTTGACCTTCCGGATGGTCTTCTCGCGGTCCGGGTCGGACTTCATCTTCGACAGCTCCCGGTATTTTTCGATGATGTTGAGGGTCGCGTCCAGATAGTAGTTCAAAAACTGCCGGGCGGCCTTGATGTCCTTGGGGTCCTTCTTAAAATCCTCGAAGATCCTCTCCGTGAGCCGGGCAATCTTCTCCACGCGGTCCCGGACGCTCTTCTCGTCGATCTGATCCTTGAGAAGCCGCATCTTTTTGAGCTTCTTGTTGCCGTAATTGATCGTCTTCTTCAGTACGGACGGCGTGATCCCATAGATGCGTTCCAGTTCCGCAAACTCGGGATCGATCTCCCGGGGGGTAAAGAGGAGAAATCCCCCCGCCGCCCCCGCGAGGCTCAACAGCAGGGAGGCCAGGAAACCCGCCTCAAAGAGCGTGAAAAAGGCGAGAAAGCTCACTGCCCCGATAAGGACGGATGGTATGAAGCGCTTCAGATGTTTTAGCATAATAACCCGGTGTATTCCCTTTATTGCCTTCCGACCGAACGGCCCGGGAAACGGGCCGCCGCTGGCGGAGGTTTTTCCTTCGGCGGTATCGCCTATTTGCCGGAAAGGAACAGTATTTCGACCCGCTTGAGGCGGCTGTTGTAACTCGCATCCGATTCGGAATCCTCTTTGGGAAGGGGCTCAGAGGCCCCCATGCCCAGAATGCGTATCCGGTTGGGATCGATTCGAAAACCGTGAACCAGCTCGTCCCTGACCGCCCCCGCCCTCTTGACCGAGAGCGCCCTGTTGGCCGCCGGGTCGCCCCTTAGGCCCGTATGCCCCTTGACCATTATGCGGAAGTTCGGATAGTGCCTCACGCTCTCCACGAGCTGGCGCACCTCCTCACGGCCGTTATCGTCCAGCTCCTCCGTCCCGCTTCGGAAGGAGATGGGCCGCAGTTTGAGAGACCCGATGACGCTGAGCCGGCCCCAGCCGTCATCGTCCAGCCGGGAGAATCGGCGTGTCAGGGAATCCCCCTCGTCGGTATGTCCCCCCTCCCCTGCAGGGGTCACGGACTGACTGAGACCCTTCAGGAAAACGGAGTTGATGATCGTATACGGGTCGCCGTCCGGCAGGGGGTTGGCCTTCAAATCCCCGTTGTTTTTCAATATGCCGATGGTGGATTGAAGGGAATCCACAATCTCCGGGTTCCGGTGCGTATCCCGGGCCGCCAGGCCGAACCAGCGCATATTGCCGGCGTAATTGATCCATCGGACGCCGGAGAGCATGGACTTGACCTGCCTGGCCGAAAGCCCCTGATGCTTTTCGATGTCGGCGGAGAGCTTCTCGGGAGAGGCCTGATAGAGCCGGAGGGTCTCGAAATAGTTCTTCAGAAAGATCTTTACCATCTCCGGATTCTTTTCCGCAAAACGCCGGTTTACCAGCAGGATGTCCACGATGAGTTTTTCCATATCCTCGGAGCCGATCAGCTTGACGATGCCGGGATGGGACAGGGCCTCGGTCACATGGGGTTCCCATAAAACGGCGGCATCGACCTTTCTGGCCATCAGCTTTTTATAGGCCTCCTCCGCCCCTTCCACCTCCACCCGGTGTTCCTTGTCCAACAGGCCACCTATGTCGAAATGGACCTTGAGGGATTTGAGAAGGTGCTCGCTGGGAGAGGCGGGGGTGAAGGCGATTTTATAATCCTTCTTCGTTTTGAGAAACTCAACGTTGCCCAGCCGTTCCTTCCAGGCGATGACGGCGTCGCCCCCCTTCGACTCATCGATGATGGCGGTGATGATGCCGGGATAGCCGACGGCCCTGCCGTTCAGCAGATAGGAGTCGACGGTGCAGACGGCAAAATGGATCTCACCCTTTCGGAGCATCTTCATCCGGCCGGGATAGTCCGCCCGGTCGTCAATGATCTTCAGGCGGTAGCCGTCATCCCTCATCAGGTTCCCGAAGATGGGGGACTGCAGGAGAAAATAGCCGATCCAGCTGTCCAGGGCGATGGTGTATTCCCCCTTCAGGTTGCGGGCATCGCTGGTGCTGTAGGTGATGACCCGCTCCTCCTTCTTCTTGGAAAAGAATGTGTGGATGCCCCATCCCAGGAGGGCAGCGATGATGAAGGCGCCGACGACGCGGCTGATCATTGTGGAAAGCTGGCTCATATCATTCAAACTTCGTCACGGTAAATTTTTCCAGTTCCGCCAGAACGCTCTCGAAGCCCCTGTTCAGCTCGTCGAGATTGGACGCGGCGGTGTAGTAGATCTGCCCCGGCTGATTGAGGGGATGCCCCGGACCCACGTGAAAGCCTATGGTATGGATGATGACCGGGCTTTCCGTCAGCACCTTCTTCACGATTACCGGCATCCGTGAACCGTCCGTGGCGCGGCCGTCGGTCAGTATGACGATGTAATACTCCCCGTAGCCCGACTGCAGGTTGGCCTGGTAGATGAGCTTTTTATAGGCCAGGGTGATGGCCGTTCCCAGGGGGGTGTTGCCCGATGCCTGTATCTGATCCACCATGGAGACGAGTTTTTTCCTGTCGGATCCCAGGGGAGCCCGTTCGGAACAGCCCCGCCGGTCAAAGGCGATGAGGCCCACATTGGCCCCGGCGGGAACCCTTTTGATGAACCGCTTCAGAGCCTTTTTGGCCGTGGCGATCTTTTCCCCCCTCATGCTTCCGGAACCGTCGAAGATGATCATGTAATTACCCTTGGATATCTGCCTGATATCCGGCTCCACCCCCTTCACCAGCGGCGGCCACTGATCCGCCCTGCCTGACGTATCGGAATCCAGGATCAGGTCCATCGACACCTCTTGCCCTTTCTGTTCCTGCGAGCAGGAGATGAGGATCAGGGCGAGGGAAAACAAAAACAGCCGATATATTTCTCTCATACCGTACACCCTTTCCTTGAATCTAATTCAGAGGCCTGAAAACCTCTTCCTCCGCTTCTACCTGCATGATCTTAAACTGGACGCGCATGTTCTGCCTCCACTCGTCGCTGGTCTTGGGAATGCGGAATTTGGGTGCGTTTATCCCGTGCCCGATGATCGTCAGCTGATTCTGGTCTATGTTTACGTTTCGCTTCCTGGCGTATTTGATGATCTCGTTCCTGACGGACTGTGCGCGGTTATAGCTGAGATTCTTGGCCGCCTGCTTTATCCTCTTGAGTACCACCTCCCCGGCACCCTGGTTTTTCTTCCGCAGATAGCTCATGGGGTCAGAATGCCCCTCCACGGTAATGAGGGCCCCGCCGTAGGTGGAGGCAAAACCGATCACGCGGTCGAACTCCTTTTTGTATTGTGACACGGGGAAGCTGTCCTGATTGGGACCGAAATGTATCTCGAATGCAAAAAGGGTCTTGTCCCCGCCGCTCAGCCTCTCGGCCACCTTGATGGTCTTGGCGGGATCGAAGCGGGAGACCGCCACGGCATCGGCATATCTGAGGCCTGTTCTCATCTCATTGTAATCCCAACCGGCCGCAAGAATGGGGACCTGCCCCTTCATGGTTCCCATGGCAATAAGGGATTCCTGAATCTCCTTCGAGAGGGCCTGATAGTTGCGGGGATAATCGTTGTCTGCGAAGAACTTTACGTTCCCGTTGAATCCCGCCATCTCCGCGTCGAAATACATCCCCTCCACTCCGGATACTGCGTTCTGATCGTCCAGGAGAAGGGCCCCGTCCACCTGAAGCAGGGGTTTGTACTCCTTGCCGCTTTTGCGCTTGAACATGTCCCGGAGGGTTTCTTCAGCGGTCAGGAGGGCCTTTACGAACTTTTTCACCGTCTCCCGGTTCTTGTCGAAAAAATCCTTACGCACGGCGTAGACGTCGCTTATGATGCGGCTGGCGGTCTTCGTCGAAAGCAGGATGCGCGCCCCCTTGACGGAATCCTCCGCCCCCGTGCCGACCTTGCCCTGCGAGGTGAGGGAGAGCGCGTCGGGGATGATGACGAAGGCGGCGTCCACATCAGAGCGGTGGAGACTGGCCATCGGGGTATCCCCCTGCGGACCCACCAGGTCCTTGGTCCATACCGTTTTCACATCGCCGTAGGAGAGCCCAGCATCCTTCAGGAGCTTCAGGAAGTAATCGACATGGGGGCCGTTCTTCTGTATGACCACGGTCTTTCCCTTGAGATCCTTAACGGAGCTGATGCCCGGTTTCACGACCAGCGCATCGCCGCCCGCCGACCAGGAATGCTGGTAGATGAGCACAGGTCTCATCCCCGGCTCGGAACTCAGCAGCTCGGCGGACATGTTTATCATTCCCATGGTGCCCCGGAGGAAGACGATTTCCCCCCGGCGGTACATCTCGGTCTGCTTTATGAAATTGTCCTCCCGGAAGAGGTCCACACTGATCCCCTGCCTGTCGAAGAGAGACCCCTTGAGCGTCTTTGGGCTCATGCCGTTGGCATAGATCGTGACGAGATCGGCCCCCCATGCGATCAGGGGCACCCGGAGCGCCTTGCCGGAGACATATTCCCCCGTGACGGGAAGATCCTTGAGCGCCTCATCGGCGGATTTCTTTTTCTTGCACCCGCTCATCGGCAGAGCGATCGCGAGGAGAGTGCACAGCGCCATGCATACTGGTCTTTTTAATCCCTTCATGGTTGGATATCCCTGATCTGATGAAATTTCCGTCCGGCAGATACCGGCTGCCGACCCGGCAGACACCGGGATAAGACCTCTCCCCGGCACAGCCTGTATTCTCGATCATTACCGACAATAAGTCAATAATTAAAATTCGCAAAGGTATTGTTGACGCCCTTAGCGCCGCTTTTCAATCTCCGTAAGGGTCTGGAAGGAATCCGGATGTTTCAGATTAAAATCGTCAACATGGCGGCGGTAGGCCGGGTCAAACCCCTCGTGGCGTATCCTCGCGACGAACTCGCCGAAATCCGAACTCTCCTTGACCCGGGTCGATGCCACATTCAGTTTATAATCCGCCACGATGCGCGCTCCCCGGGGAAAATCCGGCCCCCGGCCGTCGGTGTAATGCTGGGACAGCACCAGGATGCGCGTCCCGAGGAAGACCGCCTCCTCCAGGTCGTGGGTCACGAAGAACACCGTCATCCGGTTCTCCTCCCAGAGTTCCAGGAGAAAAACCTGCATGGTCTCCCGGGTGCCCGGATCGAGGGCCCCGAAGGGTTCGTCCATGAGAAGGATCGAGGGCCTCATCACCAGGGCCTGGGCGATAGCCACTCTCTGCTGCATCCCCCCTGAAAGTTCGTAGGGAAATTTGCCCCCATGGTCTGCCATCCCGGTCCTGCCTAAAAATTCCATGGCCTCGTCCCGTATCTCCCTCTTCCGGGCCCGGGAGAGAAAGAGACCGGCGCCGATCCGCCTGCCCAGCGCTACATTCTCCAGCACCGTCAGGTGAGGAAAGAGGGAATACCTCTGATAGACGATACCCCTCCGTATGTCGGTATACCCCAGGGGCTCCTGTTTAAGGGTGATGGTGCCGGATGTAGGGAATTCCTGTCCCAGCAGGAGCCGGAGCAGTGTCGATTTCCCGCATCCGCTCGGACCCACGAGGGTGCAGAGCTCTCCGCAGTGCACGGCGAGATCGATGTCGTCGAGGACCGTCTTTGTACCGTAGGCTTTTATGACGTTTTCCAGAACCAGGTAATCGTGGTCGGGTGAGTCCGTTCTATACATGGGTCTTTATCCTCTCAGGGGAAGGCGTCTTCCCCGGACTATCTGTTCAGGTACCATTTATACTTCCAGGTCACGATTTTTTTCAGCAAAAGATCCATGCCGAAACCGATGAGGGTGATGAGAATCACATAGGGGATGATGACGTCCATGGCAAGATAGCGCCGCATCAGGAATATTCGGTATCCCAGACCGTCCGTAGAGGCGATGGCCTCCGAAGCGATGAGAAAGAGCCACGCTGCCCCGAAACTGAGCCTGGCCGTTTCGATGAGGCGGGGCATCACCTGGGGCAGGATGATTCGATAAGTCGTCGTGGCGGCACCCGCCCCCAGGGTGAGGGACTTGATCACCTGCTCGGTGGGAATCTTTTTAGTATAGAGATAGATGTCCCTGCAGATGAGCGGAAAGGTTCCTATGAAGATGAGCATGATCTTGGCGAACTCGTCCACACCGAAGGCGATGAAGAGTATCGGCAGAATGGAGAGTGGCGGGATGATGGAGACCACCGTCACGAAAACGGAGGTCACCGATTCGATCCCCGGGAAGAGCCCCATGTGAATCCCGATGATCAGCCCCAGGAGAGCCGCTGCCAGAACCCCCGCAAGGAGACGGCTCATGCTCGACAGGGTGTCTCCCAGCAGGGGATAGGTTCCCGTCCGGGAATCCCTCTCGAAGGCCATCCGCCCCATCGCCTCCCCCATCTGCGTAATTCCGGGCAGTATCTTGTCGTGGGGATTGTTCGCATGCCGGACATGGGAGGCAGTGATATAAAGCCCGAGGCAGAGAATGAAGAGCAGAGAGGCCAGAACGGTCTTCAGGGGCTTCGAGGGATTGGCCGCGAAGCCCCAGAATTTCGGATTATTCCCTTTCATGGAACCGCATCCCCTCAGAGTTTGCCGTCCGCGGCCATCTGCATGTAGCGGTCGTCAAACCGGAGTTTGATGTTATTTTTATCGCCCAGGACCGAACCGTCGGGAAAACTGATCCCGACGAAATCCCTGGTCTTCCTGCCCTGGCCGAAAAGGCCCTTCTCGAAGGAAAAGGTACGCACATAGTCCATCGTGCTCACGAGCTTCCTGTCCCTGGCGAAGGCCGTCGCATCGGCGGGTTTGTAGAACATGGCGGTGGTCTTCAGCTGGGCCCTGAATTCCTCCACGGTGGCGCCGGAGGATTTTGCCATGTGAGCAATCGCCTCATCCGCCTTGGCCCCGCCGGACATCACGGTCATCATCTCGTACCAGGCGCCCGTGAGGGCCTTCTTGAGCTCCTCGGGAGCGTCGCTGTGCACCACCATCAGGTCGATGATTTCCCCGGGGATCTTCGAGGAATCGAAGAGGGTGTTGACCCCCTTCTCCCTGGCCACCTTCATGAGAATGGGATTCCAGGTAACGGCTATCCCCTCACTGTCGGCAAGAAATACCGTTCCAATATCGGCGTCGCTGGTATTGACCAGGGTGAGGTCCTTTTCCGCCATCCCGTTGAGGGCCAGGGCACGGGAGAGAAGATAGTGGGACACCGATAGCTGCACCAGTTTGACCTTCTTCCCCTTGATGTCCTTTACGGTCTTTTCCTTCCTGGCTACGATCCCGTCGTTGCCATTGGAGAAATCGCCGATGATCAGGGCCGTACAGTCAATACCGCCCACCGCGGGTATGGTCAGGGCGTCCATGTTCGTCATGGTGCATCC
>CALCJG010000396.1 GCA_937967705.1 uncultured Spirochaetia bacterium | reverse complement strand
TTTTTGCGATTTTTACACTCTGTTTTCCAAGAGAGAGAGTCGTATCACGGGAGGCGGTGGCTCTCATAAGACCGCCCTCAGGATGAAAGATTATCCCGGTTTGCCCAGCGACGTAAAAGCGGTGGTGCTTCCCAGACCCCGGTCCCAGGGTAAAGACTGTCTCTTCGGGGAGATAGCCCAGGCGGGGATTGCCGTCGGGATAGAACTCGATCCAGCCGTAACGGTTGTCGAAACGGAGGCGCCTTTTTCCCACAGGGAATTCCGCGGGCTCCGCCAGGGCCGCCTGATGCAGGCTGCCGTCGGGATAAAAGCTCACAGCTCCGTAAGTTATCCCCAGAATGAAGGTGTTCTTAAAACGGGCCCGGACCTTTCCCACGGTCATCTCCAGGGGAGCCGCCAGGCGGGCTTTCCAGGGGGCCCCGTTGTCATGAAAATGGATGTATTCCAGGAAGGAGAAGGAGAGCCTGTCATCTTTCCATACGCCTTTATCCAGGGATATGCGGGAGGGGGTCCCGTTCTTGTGGAATCCCACAGAACTGCGCGCCGGTAGGGTGTATACATTTCCCCTCAGGGTAAAGGTCTCTTTTTGGGAAATAAAACCGGAGGCCAGGCTGCCGTCGTCATGAAAGGAGACGATATTGTCGTAGCCGGGGTCATCGGTCAGCTTGCGGTAGGAGAAGGAAAAATGGGTTCGGGAGCGGCCGAAGGGGATGAGGCGGCTTCCAACGCGGAATTCCGTGCGGCCCTCCAGAGTGCCCACCCACAGGGTGCCGCCGGGATGCAGAAAGATCCGTTCGCCGTGACCCCCGCTGAAGGCAATATTCCGTCCCCCCACCGGGAGGGTGACATCCCCCGCCAGATCGCCTTCCCGCAGGGAGCCGTCGCTGTTGTACTGGCAGGAGGGTTTGATGAAACGGACCTTTTTCCCCAGCACCGGGAGGGTCACGGTCTCTCTTCGGCTCCGCTTCTTCAGGGTGTAGTAGCGGGAGTAACATAGGAAGAAACAGGTATAGGGGTGCAGGCAGCAGTCATTTTTTGGGCTGGGGTCCCAGCTCCCGCCATGGGGCCAGAGGGGTCCCGGAGCGGGGGAGAAGAGCATGAGGCCCGTTATGAGGAGGGATGTCAGAAATGGCTTTCTCATGGGATCGACCTGTCGTATTTTTTTGACTGCAAGACGTTATCGGATAGCATGGAAAATCCCTGGTGTCAAGCAGGATTGATGCAGGGAAGTTCCCCTGGGCTGGGGGGCTTGCAGACGGGCATCCTGCCCTGGGGCTGCACTGGAGCCTCCGCGTCACAGTCGGGCAAAAAAGTATGCGCCTGGCGGCGGATGGTTTTGGGCAGACTGCAGGGGGAAGAACCACTTCCGTATGTTCCGGACCTGTTTATTGAGTCGAAAGTCCATCGTTGTTTCATTGGACATTACTGGGGGAAGTCTGGAGGTGCACCTGAGGTACTTCTTGGGATTTTCCATCTTCGGAAGAACCTTTTACCTGGGGGATCGCTATAGACTTGGCCGAATTTTTCTGCAACCTCTGCTCTGGGAACTTCCTTCTCCCCTGCATGGGTGCGGTTTCCCGGCAGGAGCGCCGCTGCCTGCCCAACTCGGACAAAGCGGGGATGACTCGGACAGTCCTCGGCGGCTCTGCTTTTTTGCCGGCAGACCTATCTGTGGCGGCAAGGTTTACCCGCCTATATTGGATACTGACTGGCCACCCTGAAGGGGATTATCCCCCTGAAATACAAGAAATTTGAGTTCTAAACCCTTTTCATTGGAGGGGCATTGGAGGGGCTGGGGTGTTGAAGCGGAGTAATAGGGGAGATGTACGGTAGAGAAGTCGGATGTTATAGCCTTTTGATAAAAGATTACTTAGAAATATGAATGGAAAAAAATAAGACCGGTTGAAGTTTTTTTTTGTCAGTTTTATAGGATTTCTGCACTTATCTACAGCATCCTGTTAGAAACTTATCACAGGAAAGGGAATTAATACTTGTATTTTAGGGGGAACTGAAATGAAAAGAAGTTATTGGATTGTCCGTTTGCTTAGTCTTTTTATCACTCTGTCCCTGATGGTCAGTTTTGGTTGTTATGGTGATGAGGAGAAGCCTTCAAATACCGGTGTGGATGAAGATCTTGAGCGGGTTGAACGAGATCCGAATATTCCTCCTCTTGCGCCCAATATGATGTCGGTCAACCTTGGGGCAGACGGGAAAAGTATAGTTATAAACGGATTGTATGTGGATGGTGAGCGGCGATATAAAGTCAACTGGAGAAGTACAGATGATTGTGAGACCTGCTGGAACTCGACAATAGTAGGGAGTGTGAGTGACACGGAATCAACCCCCCGCAGTTATACAATTACAACGAAGGACGGAAGCAGTCTTAGCTATTGGAACAGGTACGTCGTAAAGGCCTGTGCTATTACGGAAACCGATGTTGAAGGAGCTTATTCCACACCAGTCCTCATTGAGACTGTAAGGAATATTCAATATACAGTAACCCCTCTTTCGGAAGGGGGAAAGTATAAAATTGAGAGCACGGCATATCCTGAAGGGAGTGTCAGTTGGAAAGTGAGCGGAACTGTTTTTTATTATAGTTATGAAGGGGTGCCGGACAGCGAAGGTGATGTGGCTTATCGCTATATGCTGAAGTCTTCACCAATCAACACATCATCCGTATCAGTATCTGAAAAACTGGTGCTTCATCAGTATCCTGGGATATCCCCCTGGGTCAGTTGTACGGTTACTTATTATAACAGTGCCGGGGATGAATTCACTACAAGTACCATGTCCTTTTAATATCGTCTTTTATGGTGTATTGGTTTTATCAAGTTGGAGGGCAGGTAAGGCTTCCTCAGCCTTGCTCCCTCCTTGGTTCATTAATCTATCCGTCGAGATAAAATTTATTATCAACTTTGCTTTCTATGGTTTGATCAGGCCAGATCGTAGATGTGTCTTTTTATATAAACGTATCCTGGAACTGTGGGATAACCCTTCGAAGTCTATAATGCCATTGCCGGTAATCCTTTGATGGTCAGGGTTGATGAAGCATCCTGTTTCGATCAGCTGGTAAACCAGACTTCACAATTAAAGGGTAACAGGTATCAATCATCAGTATCAGCAAAGGATGCAAATCCAGGGGGTTAATTCTGGTTTGACAGTATCACTTCCTGGAAGGGTTAATGACGCAAAATACTGGTGTTTCGAGAAATAGATTGACAGATAGCCATAAATTGTATAGATTGTGATGAAGTTAATGTCGACTAAAGGGGATATTTGTGTTTTTCTCTTTTCTTCTGGGATATCCACGGTCAGGAACATAGAATAATTCTCAGGAAAAGAAGTAACTTTCTGAATCATCTCTCTATAAGGGGGTATCATGAAAAAAATCCTTTTAACATTTATTCTTACCGCTATGGCAACTGTATCCCTTGCTGCTGCTCCATCGGCATTTGAATTTTTCCAAGCCGTAAAATATGGCGATAGAAGCGAAGTACAACGTCTCATTAAAGCTGGTGCGGGAGTTAACTGGATATACGATGATATGACGATGATCATGGCAGCATCAGACGGCTACGATATTGCCATGATAAAGCTCCTCATCGATAACGGTGCAAAGGTCAACATCAAGACGCCTGGCAACAAGGTCACTGCCCTGATTTATCTCGCTTCTCTGAAAGGCGGTAAGCCGGGGATTGTCATAGAGATCATGGAAATGCTTGTCAAAGCTGGTGCGGATATCAACGCCGTGGATTACCAGAAATGGAACACCCTCATGCATGCGGTCAATGAGAAGAATGATATTCAGATGATCCAATTTCTCCTCCGGAACAAGATTAACATAAATCACCAGTCCGTCTCCGGCGAGACTGCTCTCTATATTGCGGCCCGTTGCGGATATGCGGAAATCGTTGATGTTCTGATGAAAGCAGGCGCCAATCCGCGCCTCCTGAAGCGGGAGAAACAATTTCAGAATGCGGCGCTTCATGCCGCTGTCAGCGGGGGGCATCTCGGGGCGGTAAAGGCGATGCTGGACAACGGAGCGGACGTTAATATAAGGACAAAAGGGGGATTCGGTCTTCAGACGCCTTTACACGTTGCTGTTTACAACCGGAATGTGGAGATGGTGAAACTGATATTGAAGTACAAACCGGATCTCCGGGCAAGGGATGACGTCGGTGCCACGCCTCTTGCCTACGCGAAGAGGGGCGGAGGTCCTGAGCTTGCGGAGATTATCGGCCTGTTGAAAAGAGCTGGGGCAAAATAAATAGATTGTTTAAACAGAAATGATATCCTTGATAAACATCCCGCGACTCCTGGGGGTGTTGGGCCAGCTTCTCCGAATATGACAAACCTTGGCCGATCGGATAATCGCAGAAACCAGCCTCCAGTCCTGGTGTCTGGCTCTATAAACCTGATAAAAATGGAAAAAATGCTTTCCAGCCAGGGGAGTTAATAGTAATCACGGTCAGAAGTGATTTTGTCAATCCTGAGAAGATGATTTATTTTCTTACCGGTCAGGGTACCATGCCATCTGCACCCTTTATGGTAAAAGTTAATCCTCTACTTGACAAGTTATAAGCGCAACCTAACCATTTGAGGCATCAAACCGCATGATTAGAATGAAGACATGGACCATAGCTGCGGCGGTCGTGACCGTGATCGCCGCTTCTCTCATCCTCATCGCATCGATGAAATCGACGAAGACCGAAAAGGAAGACCTGTCCCGGGAAAAGGAAGCCCAAAGCGGCTCTCTGAGGCTCAATACGGCCTCCCTGGAAAGCGGTCGGGTTTGCCCGGATATAAACAATATCCCCCGGGGAAAGAATTACAATATTCTCCTCTATTTCCTGGAGTCCTTTCCCGTCAAATACCTTAATCTGAAGGTTAAGGGTAAGGCCGTTGTGCCTAATTGGCATCGATTGGCCAGAAACGCCCTGGTGGCACGTAATCACTATGCCAACTTTCCCCTGACGGCCAACGCTCTCCTGTCGGTACTCACCTCCGCCTATGACCCCGTCTTTAAAACGCCCTTTCCCCCAGGGGTCAGGAAGAACTCGGAAACGTTGAGACTCGTCGTCAAACACTATCCCGATATGCCTCTCAAGACCATGTCGGAGATATTGAAGGCGAGGGGATACCGGAACCTCTATGTGCATACATGGCGCCTCAGTTACGTAGGCACACGGCGATTTCTACAGAATCGAAAGTTCGACACACTGATCGACATCAACCAGCTCCGCCGTGCCCCGTCCTACAACATCAAGCTGGGATATGGAGTGGACGACCGGGCGATGATAGAGCCGGGCATTCAGGAGCTGAAAAGGGACCGTTCCAAACCCTTCTTCGCGGTCTTCTGTCCCATGAGTCCTCATTTCCCCTATCCGATTCCGGACTTGAAATACAACCTGACCGGACCGGTTAAACATGCGCCTAAAACCATGCCCTACTACCGTCAGAAATATATCAACTCCCTTCATTACGGTGATGCGGTCCTGGGTATGCTCATGGACCGGCTGGAGGCGGAAGGGCTGCTGGATAACACCCTGGTCTTCATCGTGGCGGATCACGGACAGGCCTTCTGGGAGCACCGGGGGAATTTCCGTCATCGTACGGGAATATACGAAGAGAACGTCCATGTCCCCTTCATGATCTACAGTAAGAAGTTCTTCAAGAATACGGTCTATTATGATGGCGTGACCCGTCATATAGACATACTCCCGACTGTGCAGGATGTTCTGGGAATCAAGGCCCGCCCGGAGCAGGAGGGGCTCTCCCTTCTCTCGCCGCGGCCGGAACAGATGGCACTCTTCCAGACCTACGGTCCCAATCACGTCATGGGGGTGCGGGACGGCCGATGGAAATACCTCTACGATTTTGACCGCCGCGTGCCGGAGCTCTACGACCTCTCTACCGATCCGGACGAAAAGAAGAACCTAGCGGAGGCCAAACCCGAGTTGGCCAAGCGCTATCAGGCCCGTCTGGTGGAATCCTACTATCACCGGATCAACTATTACAAAACGGTCATGAAGACGAACCGGGAGTTGTAACAGGATATCCTTTGAAAAAACTCTTATCCTACGTTCTGCCGGTTTCCCTGATCCTGGGCATGGCCCTTCTGGGGTACCGAAGGCTCTTCATTTTTACAGAGACCCGGGGCGTGTTCTTCGTCGCCGGTGAGACGGCGGTCATCGGGATCTATCTGCTCTGGCTCGTCTATGAGATCCGGGTATCCCGCAGGGATGTTCATGAGAAGGTGGAAACCGCGGACTACGGCACCAGGGAGTTTTATGCCGTAAGCCAGGCCCTGACGGTTCTCTCGGCCCTCTATAATCCCTCTCTCTGGCGAGCGCCGGGATTGTATCACCTCTGCGGTGTTCTACTCTTGCTGGCCGGTCTCCTTCTGCGCATTGGGGCCGTAGAAACGTTGGGAAAATACTATTCCCATGTCGTGAGGAAGCGGGAGGATCATAAAATCATATCTTCCGGTCCTTATTCACTCCTGCGTCATCCTGCCTATGCAGGGATGCTCCTGATCCACCTGGGGCTTACCCTCTTCTTTTTCAACGTCTTAACAGCAGGGATCTTCTCTCTGCTCCTGATACCCTCCCTCGTTCTCCGAATTCTCATCGAAGAAAAAACCCTGTTGACTATTCCAGGTTACAGGGATTATGCTCTAAAGAGGAAACGCATCATTCCCTTTATTTGGTGAAACGCGAGGTGCCTCTACGGGACAGGATGTCAGGCGTATTGAGAAAATGTACGATACCGTGGCGCCGGAATGGGCCGAGGCCTTTGCCGACGAACACGCCCATAAGCCGATGGATCGGGAGATGCTGGGGAGGTTCGCCCGGGAGGTGGGCGATGCCTCCCCGGTCTGGGATCTGGGATGCGGTCCCGGAAATACCTCCCGCTATCTGAAAGACCTGGGCCTGGCGGTCTCGGGTCTGGATGTCTCCGGCGGTATACTGGCAGAAGCGCGGCGGCGGCATCCCGATATCCCCTTCCTTCGGGGTGATCTCCTGGCGCTTCCCTTCGGGGAGGAGAGGGTGGCAGCTGCGGTGGCCTTCTACGCCATCGTGCACTTTACACGGGACCAGGCGGAGAGGGCCTTCCGGGAAATCTTCCGTGTACTGCGTCCCGGGGGTCTCTTCCTGGGCACCTATCACGTGGGGGAGGATATCTTGTCAATCCGGGAATATCTGGGGCATGCGGTGGACATTGATTTCTTCTTTTTCCCCTCGGACTTCATTACCCGTTGTCTGGGGGAGTGCGGCTTTCGGAGGATAGAGGTGATGGAACGGGAGCCCTATTCGGGGGTGGAGTATCCGAGCCGACGGGCCTATGTATTTGCTTCAAAGCCGGGCGGATAAACTGTGTATCTTTTTACCAACGAACAGGGCTTGAGTCTTATCCTGGGACCGGAGGAGGTTCGGGGTGTTGAAGACCATCAGTATTTCAAGGACAACATTTAGGAGGTCCCATCATGGCAGGCATAGGTTTCTATGAGATCCTTATCATAGTGTTCATCCTCGCGATCGTCATCGTTCCGTTTTTTCTGGCCTACAGTCTGGCTAAGAAAAAGAACCGGAGCATCGCGGGCTGGATGGCGGGGACCTTTTTTTTCGGCTGGTTCGCCGTTCTGGTTCTGGCGCTTTTATCAGATAACCGGGAAGTATGAATTCATCTCATTAGGGATATGCAAAGGGTAATGGAGTTGATTCTTCCTCCGTTAGCCCCTATTATATACTCATGGTGATCCGGAAACAACTAGTAGCCGGGGCGTTTCTGAGATATTGCGATTTCATCCCCAGGAGGTGATCATGGAGAGGTTGAAGGTCGTCTTCCATCCCAAGTATTTCAATTCCACCTACGCCATGGACCCGGCGGCCTCCGCCGGCAGGCTGGAGAGCATTATGAACATCCTCGAGCGGAGGAGCGATCTCTGCGAGATCGTTTCTCCCTCGCCGGCCTCCGAGGAGGACCTGCTCAGGGCCCACACGGAGCGGCAGCTGAGGCGCATACAGGCGGACCCGCTTCTCTATGAGATCGCCGCGCTGGCGGCGGGGGGAGCCGTACTGGCAGCAAAGACCGCCTATGCCGGCAATCCCTCCTTCGCCGTCATACGGCCGCCGGGGCATCACGCCTCCGCCGATTCCTGCTGGGGGTTCTGCTATTTCAACAATATCAGCGTGAGCCTACTGCGCCTCTTCGCCGAGAAGAAGATAAAATCCGCTTTCCTCCTGGATTTCGACCTGCATACCGGGGACGGAAACATCAACATCCTGGAAAACCGCACCGACGGACTTCAGGTCGATATCCTGAATCCCATGGCCGGCGATAGCGATGAATACCTTCAGGAGGTGGAGGACCACATGAAGACCCTCGGAAGCGTGGACATCTTCGTGGCCTCCGCCGGTTTCGACCAGGGGCTGCAGGACTGGGGGAATCTCCTCTCCCCGGAGGATTATCATGAACTGGGCCGCCTGATGAAGGAGTATTCCGGAAAACTCTGCCAGGGGAGGCGCTACGCCCTCCTGGAGGGGGGATACAATCACGGGGTCCTGGGCATGAACGCCGAGGCCTTCTGTGAGGGATTCCGCTGACCCCATGACACGGCCACATCCATGAAGATGAACCGCAGGGATTTCGAGAGGCTGGTTCAGGCAGAGGCTGATGCCCTGGTCCGCGGGCTCCCGGGGGATTTGAGGGAGAGCGCCGAGGGGATCATCTTCGGAGCGGAGGATTTTCCGCCTGAGGGTCTGGAGGAGGATCTGCTCGGCCTGTATGAAGGGACCCCCGTGGGACAGAGACTTTCCGAGAGCCCCGATCTCCTCCCGGACCGCATTACACTCTTCCGGCTTCCTCTGCTGGAGATGTGCGGAAATCTCAGGCAATTGAAGAGGGAAATACGCCTGACTCTTATACACGAACTGGGGCATCACTACGGCTACGAGGACGGGGATCTGGAGAGGCGGGGTCTGGGGTGATTCGCTTCAGGCAGGGGCTCAGAGCAGCCCGATAATCCCCTTGGCGTAATCCCCAGTAGAGGCCGTGCCGCCCAGGTCCCGCGTTAGGGATAGCTTCTCCCGTATGGCATGCCGCACCGCTTTTTCAATCCTTTCCGCCGCATCGTCCTTTTCCAGATGGCGCAGCATGAGCACTCCCGCCAGGAGGAGGGCCGTGGGGTTGGCGATCCCCTTGCCGGCGATGTCCGGTGCGGAGCCGTGCACTGCTTCGAAGACCGCGGCTTCCGTGCCGATGTTAGCCGAAGGGGCCATGCCGAGACCTCCTATGAGACCGCTCGCAAGATCCGAAATAATGTCCCCGAAGAGGTTCTCCATCACCAGAATATCGAAACGTTCGGGATTCATCACCAAGTGCATGGCGGTGGCATCAACGATCATCTCCTCGAAGGCGATGTCCGGGTAATTCCGCGCCACCTCGCGGGCCACTTCCAGGAAGAGCCCGTCGCTCAGCTTGAGTATGTTGGCCTTGTGGACCGCGGTCACCTTCCGGCGTCGGTATTTGCGGGCGGTATCGAAGGCGAATCGGACGATGCGCTCGGAACCCTTTTCCGTGATGACGCGGAGGCTTTCCACGACTCCCCGGGTCACTACGTGCTCCAGCCCGCTGTAGAGCCCTTCCGTATTCTCCCTTACGATGATGAGGTCCACGTTCTCGTAGCGGCTGGCGACCCCCTCCATGCTTCGGGCGGGGCGGAAGTTGGCGTAGAGGTCGAGGTTTTTCCGCAGGGAGACGTTCACCGAGCTGAAACCCGTTCCAATGGGCGTAGTGAGGGGGCCTTTCAGGGCGATTCGGTTCCGCAGTATGGAATCCAGGGTCTCCTGAGGAAGGGGGGTGCCGTAACGGTTCATCACCTCCCCGCCGGCGGGCATGATCTCCCAGGAGAGCCCCGCATCCGCGGCATCCATCACCGCTAAGACCGCCTCGGTGATCTCCCGACCGATCCCGTCGCCGGGTATGACTGTTATGGTCCGGCTCATGCCATCCCCCCTGACTATAGAGTTACTGAAAATGGAGATTGATTCGGCATTGTAGTTACCCGGGCATTTATGTCAAACTGTTTGATGAATAAAGCGCTAAAGCTCTGCGGGAGATGAAAAGTCTCTTGACACCCGAAAAGCCCTTTGCATTATGTCAGTAGTTGCGGTTTTAGCAGGATCAGCCGTTCCTCAACGGCAATTATACCCTAATTTATAAAGGAAGGTCCTAGATTTCGATCCTTTGGGAGGTGTAAAATGTCAGTAAGTGAATCCGGAAGAAAACTCGCCGAAATGATCAAGAAGGCGATAGATGACGGTCAATTGACCACGTCGGAATATGAGGCTATTCTGGCAGTGGCCAATGAGGACATGCATATCGATGCGCAGGAGAAAAAGCTTCTCAATCAGCTGCAGGAGATGCTGACCAATAAGGTTATTAAAAAAGTTCCGGGCTGATGGGAATCCTTCGGTTTCCTCAGTTTATGCAGAAAATTCTTTCTCATCACCGCATCATCACCGAAAAACCCCTGAAGAGGGGTTTTTTTAATCCCCGGAGTATTTCCGGACGACCCATAAAATTCCTCAAGGATGTGAGATGATCTATGGCCTTGCTCTGACGGGGACGACCCTGCTGCTCATTCTTTATACACGCCGGGCAGTAAGGCGGTGGCAGAGGGTGCTGGAAAGAGCCTTGGAATACCACCGCTATCATCTGAGGAGCCGGACTTCCGATCATACCCTGGGGGAACAATCCAGGGAGATGGTCAGGGTGATGCTCTGGGTCATGGACCGCCAGCTCTGGGAGGATATCGGTGCCGGCCGTACAGGCCTGCGGGGTATACTTCTCTCCATGAAGGGGGGGCATACCTCCCTGCAGATACTGGGAGAGATGTTTTACGCTGCCGCTCGTTTCAGACGAGACGTTGATGAGGAGATCGAACGTCTTGGGAGCACCCTCCTGTGTACGGTTCTCCGCTGTTACCTGATTAGGTCCCGTATCAAAACGATCTTTCTCCTCACCTTCGACCTCAGGCTGCTGATGGCGTCGGTAAAAGGAACCCGGGAGGGACCACAGGCCCTCTTCAGGGATCTGCACAGAAATGACGGTTAGCTCGGAGAGACCGACGACTCAAAGGGGTGTCCCGCCGGTGCCTCAGTTACGTATCTTCTTTTCAGTCTTTGCCGGGTGCTTGCACAGATGCATGTAGCGCCGGTAGGTCTTGTCGGCAAATCTGAAGAGTACGTTCTCGAGATCGGAACTCTGCCAGAGTTCCTGAAAGGCGAGGGAGCCGGTCAGTCTGGGGCTGACGCTGTAATAGCGTTTGGACCGGGGATCGAAGACGATATCGTCCATTCTTATGTCAATATTGCCTTCCGGGAATACCCTTTTCAGAAGGCTGACTATGGTAAAGGAAAAGTGGTTTTCCAGATCGACAACGTCCTCGGCGTTGTTGATCTTGCTTCTCATGCGGGGGGTGAATTCTTTTTCCAGGCTGCTGAACGAAAGTCTATTGTTCATAAAGACCTCCTTTGGGGTAGGTTGGATTACCTGTATCACCATTATCAGTATAAGGCGGGGATCAAAAAGTTGCAATCAAAATATTCAGAATGACCAATAATTCGGGCTGTTTATAAGGGCGGGGGCAGATGAAGGTAAACCCGCTAAGAGGGTAATGTCATTGACATACCGGAGCCGGAGATCACCATGGATTCGGTAAATCCTGCCTGAGGAGGTGCGGTATGAAGGAAGTTTTAACCCCGGAACTGCAGGCCTGGTCGGAGAAATACCCGGAAAAATTCGTATCCCTCGATGCGGCCCTCGGCAGTATACGGCGGGGCTGTGAGATCTTTATC